>CALRHY010000053.1 GCA_943359495.1 Candidatus Uhrbacteria bacterium RIFOXYB12_FULL_58_10 | reverse complement strand
TGAGGGATACCTTGGAGATACAACGTCCCTTGCGGCGATGCAGAAAATCCATCATCAGAAAGCGTGTTCGTTTCCGGGAGCCCTAAGACACGCCCTGCAGCGCCAGCCGCACCATCAAAGGGATACGAAAGATTCCCTTGGTAATAAATCTCCAACGCCGTCTGAATGGTGTTGATGTCAGCAACGCGACGCAAATCTCGGGCAGTGACACGGGCGGACTCATACGTGACCGTCCCAATCGTTCCGAGCAGACCAATGATCCCAATCACGGCTAAGAGCTCAAGAAACGTAAATCCCCGCTGGTCACGCATGAGGTGCATAGGATATCATTGTAGCATCAGTACTGAAAACAAAGTTGCTTTGTTGTATAAAAAAACCGCATGCACACGCTTGAGGCACGCGGGGCGGCTAGGGATACACATGCAAATCTTTGTGGACCCCGCATATGAGGGTGTCGTCGGGTCCGAAGAGTGTCGCCTTGTCGAAGACTTTCGCACGAAGCCAACCGGTCCGTATGCGACCGACGCCGAGGAGACATTTGACATCGTGTGCGGTCTTTATCGGTTTTGAGATGACCCATGCAATTTTTCCATGCGGCCACTCGACCAAAGCCCAGGCATTGCACAGATGAATAGCTGCGTCTTCTGGCAACAGATCCAGACCCGCTTGATGCGCCTTCTTCCAGAGTTCCGCAAACGCGACATCGTTCTCAAACCCGAGCTCACGGGCAGAAATCCGTACCAACCGAAGTGACTCATGTCTACCGCTCGCTTCGATGGTCAGTTGCTCGACTGCTTCCGACGCAAGACGATCGACGGAGCAACACAGTCGTTGCAGACAGGACGCAAATTCTCTGTTTGAAAGATCCCTTCCAATCACCTTCCACAACCTGTGCATGGAACAATCCTCCTTCTGCCCCCCTGTTTCCAAAGAGCAAGGGAGCAGCATAACAAAAAGCAGCTTCCTGTCAATCCTATGCAAGGAAAAGCCGCTCGTTACTTCACTGTTTTGTATGTAAACGCGCACAAATCCCGCAGCGGGCACTCCCAACACTTGGGACGACCAGGAACGCAAATCGCCCTACCAAACTGGATCAACGTGTGGTTCACCGTGAGCCACCAACGTTTCGGCAAGATATTCCGTAGTGCAATTTCTGTTTTTTCTGGCGTTTGCGTCCGCACCCAACCAAGACGGTTCACAATGCGGTGGACATGCGTGTCGACACAGACCGCAGGCTTTCCAAAGCCATACACCATGACGCAATTCGCCGTCTTCCGCCCGACACCAGGAAGCAGTGCCATCTTTTCGATAGATGCTGGAACAACGCCATCAAAATCATGAATAAGCATCTCGGCCAGGGCGACGAGGTGGCGCGCTTTTGCCCGATACAAACCGATCGTTGCCAGCAACGGCTCAAGCGTTTCTGGTGTTGCCTGCGAAAGTGCTTGGGCACTTGGATATTTGGCGATGACTTTTTGATAGGCAATCTCCGTTTGCGAATCACGGGTTCGCGCGGAGAGCAGCGTAAAAACAATGGAACGAAAAGGATCCTCTTTTTGCGATTCCGCTTTTCCTTGAAACCGCTTACGCAAGATGCGCATCACCTCATTGATGTTTGACTCGAGATTTTTGGACACAATGAAGGAAGCCCTTCGACAAGCTCAGGAAAGAATTCCGAGCAATGTATTCAAACGGTCACGGTCAAAACCAAGGACTACTTCCTCCTTCCCATCCGTCGAGATAACAGTCACAGGCACACCCATTTGCCCACTCTTCTCCACCATCTCGCCGACTTTCTCTGGCTGTTCATCAACAAAAATATTCGTAAAGGCGATGCCTTTTTCTTCAAGGTACGTTTTTTCCATTTTACAAAACGGGCAGGTCGTCGTGGAGTAGATGGTGACGGTAAGCATAAAGTTTTTTACTGTCATCCTCGGGCTTGACCCGGGGATCCACGATATCGACACGCTGGATTCCCTTCTGCAAGGGAATGACAATGATTGTAAGTTAGGCTCTTTTTATTTCTGATGCACCGGGCACCAATGCGTTCCTCTGCCGCCGAGCACCCGTTTGCGTAGTATACCGCCATCCCCTTTAGCGCAGGAGGTCCCGTCTTTGCCGTATGCTTGGAGCTTCGGGAAAAAATTTCCCTTGCGGCCGAAGATGTCTAAATAATCATTTGCTGAGGAGCCACCATCGGCAACCGCACGAGATAAAATCAAGCGAATCGCACCATGCAGTGCAACAACATCCGCCGTCCGTAACCGATGGACACGACGGATTGGTGCGATGCCGCTTTCCCACAATGATTCGTCGGCGTAGATGTTACCGACACCAGCAATGCAAGTTTGGTCGAGGAGCGCTTGCTTGATCCGTTTTCCGGAATGGAGTGCAAGACGGCTCCGAAAGACATCTGCAGAAAAAAGCGGATCGAGCGGTTCGGGGCCATAGCCTTCTTCTTCGAGATACCGGGCCACTTCGTGCGTTCGACGCATTTTTATCCAACCAAAGTGGCGCACGTCGTCAAACGTCAGGACGCGTCCCGAGGCGAGCAAAAAAACGACTTCCGTTTCCTTGCGCTGTTCCGGATGTCTGTCAGTCAAAAGGAATCGTCCCGTCATCTTGAGATGCACGAGCAGCGTCATGCCGTTCGAGAAATCCAAGAGCAGCACTTTTGCACGACGGCGAGCCGCGACCATGTCCGCACCAACCATGGCTTTTGCAAACGCCGCTGACGTTTGTGTCTGCAGTACTTTTGGGTACGGCACCGTCACGCCGACAATCGTGTCGCCGACGACTGCCGCCGCAAGCTGGCGACGTACTGTTTCTACTTCAGGCAATTCTGGCATATCCCTACTTCCTTACTCCCCTACACCCTTACTCACTACACCAACGGTCTCCCAGTCATCTCTTCTGGCTGTTCCAGTACCATCGTCGCAAGAATGGTCGGCGCGACATCGGCAAGCATGCCGACAGGCGGCAACAAGGAGAGATCACCGCCGAGCGCGACCAACTGGGCATTCGGCTGCTCTTTCCATTGGTTACCGATGGCAAAAAAAGGAATAGGGTTGGTGGAATGTTCTTTGTCCATCTCGCCGGTTTGCAAATTCGTCAGCTCTTCGGCATTGCCGTGGTCTGCGGTAATAAATAGGACGCCATCTTTGGCAAGGACCGCTTCGGCAATTTTACCCAAACATTCGTCAACGACCGTCGCCGCCTGCATGGTTGCAGCAAGGTTTCCGGTATGGGCCACCATGTCGCCGTTTGCAAAATTGAGGACGATAAAATCGTATGAACCAGCAGCAACTTCTTTTACGACTCGGGCTGTTAATTCACGGGCGCTCATCTCCGGCTTTTGGTCGTACGAGGATACGCGCGGTGAGGGAATGATGATGCGGTCTTCTTTTGGGAAGGGTTCTTCGACCGTACCATTCAAGAAAAACGTGACGTGGGCATACTTTTCCGTCTCAGCAATATGCAACTGCTTCAATCCTGCATCGGCAATGACTTTTGCCAAGCAGACGCGGATCACTTCTGGCGGATAGGCAACGAGGACTGGCAAATCTTTTTCATACTCGGTCATCGTCACGACGTGCATCTCCGGCGGCAGCACGCGTTCAAACTTTGCAAATGCGGGCAGGGCAACCGCTTGGGTCAATTGGCGCATGCGGTCCGGACGAAAATTGAAGAAGAGGACGGTATCACCCGCACCGAATTTTCCGACCGACTGATCCTTTTCAAGGAGCACGGTCGGCTCGAATTCTTCGTCGTAGACAGACCGTGCGTACGAATCTTGGATTGCATGTAGCGCATCTGTATCTTGCTTCTCGGCAACTCCTTCAACAATCGCCCGATAGGCTTTTTCTGTCCGTTCCCAACGGTTGTCGCGGTCCATGGCAAAAAATCGTCCAGACAGGGAGGCGATGCGCCCGATACCAAGCGCTTCCATCTTGCGCTGCAATTCCGCCACAAAATCCGCGCCAGCATTAAACACAGTGTCTCTACCATCCAGGATCACATGGACAAACACGCGCGATAACTGTTCTTGGCTACAAAAATCCAGCAGGGCAAAAAGATGTTCAAGCGAGCTGTGGACATTGCCGCGCGACACCAACCCGACAAGCTGCACCGCACTCCCCTTTTCTTTTGCTTGGCGCAGCGAGGCGAGCAGGACTTCGTTTTGAAAAAATTCGCCATCCTCAATAGCTTTGGCAATCCGCGGCAATGTTTGGTAGTAGACGCGGCCAGCACCAATATTCAAATGCCCCACTTCAGAATTCCCCATCTCGCCCCAACTCAACCCCACCTCGACACCAGACGCGCCGATCGTCATTGCCGGATAGGTTGCACAAAAACGCTGCAAGTTCGGTGTTGCAGCCTGCCCTAATGCATTCCCCTCCGTCACTGGCGCAACGCCCCAGCCGTCACAAATCGCCAGCACCACCGGTTTTGGCCGTTGTTTCTCTTCCATAACGCCGGAATTGTAACAGATAGACAGAAAAATCCCACCCCAAAAAGGCATTGCTTTTTTATCTCCACTCTCTCCTTCAGCGTACGCCCGTTCGCCTAAATCGTGCGTGGAGATTTGTCAATGATCAAAATTCGGTCGTCTTCATCACACGAGGAACAACGAAGTAAAAAAGAGTCCGGCCTCCATTATTCTGCCGCATGCAGAAACGGAGACCGGACACTACAGCCGTCACGACGTTTGGGCCGGATCCTTCGTCGCCTTTTGGGCGACCTCGCCTCGCCGCTCGCTCTCACGAGCGATGGTCGCAAGCGCATCCGCGACCTCCTTGCGTCCTCGCTCCTCTTGCTCGAGACGTTCACCGACCTCTCGAATGAGATCGTCCGTCGACTTGGGTGCCGACTTTGGCGGTTCCTCTCCGAACAGAGCGCTGATCGCCCCATGGAGAGCCGCTCCCAACATCCTCTTCACAAGACTATTCATCTGGACTACCAGCCTTTCTTTGCACTCGACCTTTTACACTCTGACAACAAAAGACAAAAGGTCGTTTACAAAGAAACAGAAAAGAATAGCAAAAAAGAGCATTCCTGTCAATGCTATGCACGGTCACCCCGTTTTCATCAACCGATGCCGTTAGGGGGTTTGGGGGACGGCGACTGTTTGAGCTCCTTGGTTCTGCCCGGAGCCATTTGCTTAATCAGCCTTGTGACAGACTGTAAGTAACGGTGTTCTTTATCGGTCTCCCAAAGAAAGACATCGCGGAGGGCGCATTTATAATACGAGTTTCGCCATCCCCTAAAATCTTTTTGGTTCTTTTGGGATTCGCCAAAAGAATGTCGGCGACCAAGGGTATCGTCACCGACATCGTGGATCCACCCGAAGGATCCCCTTTGGGGCCGCCTTCGCGAGGATGACCAAAGTCTAAAATGAAAGAAGAAACGTTGAACGATCCCTACCCCACCTCATCCTCAATCTGCATCAAGCGATTATATTTCGCTGTCCGTTCTGAACGGGAGAGGGATCCCGTCTTGATGTATTCGGCATTCACCGCGACCGCCAAGTCGGCAATCGTCGTGTCTGCAGTTTCGCCAGAGCGATGGGAAACAGCCACGGCGTATTTGTGTTTCTGTGCAAG
>CALRHY010000052.1 GCA_943359495.1 Candidatus Uhrbacteria bacterium RIFOXYB12_FULL_58_10 | reverse complement strand
GTAAATCGAGAGGTGACCGTTAGCTACGATGTACACGTCCTGAATGTCTGCATTGACACCATCAGAGTCGGAGGTGTCAGAACCAGTGGTCACACCAGTTGCAGAAACCTTCGATGGCTTGATGACGCCGTCTGCTGTCAAGACAGTACCACCTGTCTTAATGTCTGCGGTGACAATGAAGACCTTGGATCCACCGGCAGTCACGCGAATTGGCGTGTTTGGGGTGAAAGTGTAAGTCGTTGCCGATGTCGCAGTCAGAGAAGTGATGGTTGTACCAACTTGTGTATTCACACCGTTCGTTCCGACGACCAAAAGCTTCAAGTTCTGGAAGGTTGGGTTCAGGTTCGAACCAGCCACACCATCCGTCAAAACAATCTGGGTGATATCAGAGTCTTCACCACCGCCAGTCACGACGAACTGACCAATGGTTGCACCCTGTGCACCAAGAACGCCTGTCGGGATTGTTGCGGAACGATCAGTGAACGAAGCGTCTTCTGTAGCAATAACTGCGCCGCCCTTGACGGTCACGGTGTTACCACTCGAAGCGCCCGTGCTGATCGAGACCAACGATACGCGACCTTCGGCGTTGGAGCTGCCGGCCTCAATGTTGATGAGGACGGTGTCATTGGTCGAAACATCGCTATCGCTCAAGTCTCCGCGAACTTCCAAAGTCTTTGTCGTTCCAGCAGGGACAACAAAGGAGTTGCCGAAGCTGAACGTGATTTCCGCTGCGCCATCACAGGTCTGTGTAGCGTCGGTTGTTCCCACCTGAGAGCCATCGAACATGAGTTTCATGTTGACGACTGCATCGTTGGTGGTGTCTGTCATTGCACAATTGACCGGAAGGGTGTTGATCTTCACGTCTTCACCGGATGCGGTGAAGTTGAATTTGGCCAACAAGACGTTGGTTGCTGCGTCCGGGACGTTGGTGGACGGAGAATCAGACGCCTTTTGAATGGTCAACTTTCCTGTGGAGATTGTTGCGTCCACTGCGGTGCCAGCGTTGTTTGGTTCAATGACCGAGAATGCTTCTGTTGCATCCTTCACTGGACGTGTGTAGACGTTGTAATCCATGTCGTAGGCGACCACATCTGTTGCTTCACGAATGGAGAAGCGGTAGGTGCGGTTCGTACCACTCAGGATGTCGCCGCGCAGCGCGAGCTGCTTGGTTTGTCCAGAGGTCATCTTCAAACCACCATTGGTCATGCTCGAAAGATCGAACATTACGCGGTTGTTTGTGAGTGTTGGCACGACTGAGCCGAGCATGGTTGCGCCGTCCCAGAGCTCGAAGTTCTGGATATCAGAGCCACCAATCGAACCGGCGTTTGTGATCATGATGCTCTTGACCAACATGTCGTTGTCATTTGCATCAAACTTGAAGCGCCAAAGTTCGTAGTCGTTCTGTGGATCAACGGTGGTTGTTGCGGCCGGGTTCACGCTCAAAATTTCAAGCTGACCAAGGTCGGTGACCAAGGCGCTGGTGAACGTGTTGCCTGCTGCGGAACCGGAAACTGCCGTTGCAGAATTCGAGGGGGTGACGTTTGCGGATGCCAATGAGAAAGACATGGTCTTTCCTGCGGTCGTGTTTTTCACGATATCAAATCGGAAATACACATCCTTCGCACCGCCTGCTGGGACTGTGAACAGCCCGGCTGTGTTCGAGAACGTGATCATCCCGTTTGAGATCGAATTCGACTTGGCAAGTTGCGTTGCGAAACCATCTCCATCGTAGAGGTAGGCTTCCTGAACATCACCGTCGGCAGAAATTCCACCGCGAGCGATCTTCAAGGTGTTCACGGTGACTGCACCGTCGGCAGATGCAACAAAGTGCATTTTCAACGCACCGACAAGTGCCTGTCCACCATCGACGTCGTCAGACACAACGGTTGCGCCAACCGGGTTGTCCGAAGCTGCAGAGACCGAGAGGCCGCTTGCTGCTGGTGGGACAACGACGACTCCGCCAACCTGGGCGACATCCCAGAGCGCGGTTTCGTTGCCAGTGATATCCGCGCCCATGGTAAGGCTCGAAAGATCAAGGGCTGTGGTCACCACGAATTCGTTGCGGAAGTTGTTTGCGGTGAAGCCTGCTGCTGTCACCATCCGCTTTGTGGAACCTTCAACATACCAAATGTCTGGGCTGGCTGCTGTTTTGACGAGCGAACCAGTCGGGTATGCGTTAGAGCTCACGTCTGTTCCGGAGGAATAGTTGGTGAAGAACGCATCGGAGACATCGTCGATCTTGCTTGCCCAGGTGTTACCCCAGAGCGCGATCGCGATTGCCTCAGAGGTCACCCAGCGGAGTTTGCCGCCTGGTTCGACTGCGTAGGCTTTCGGATCGGATTGGATCTTGACCATGCGGGTCCCAGCGCGGTAGGTGACGTTGCCACCGATCGAGATGGACGCAAGGTCTGCATCACTGATCACCTGAACGCTCGAAAAATCGGCGAACCAGGTGTTAAACGTCTGTTGATTCGGGAACACGTAGCGCTTTCCATTGGAAGCATAGTAATACACTGCCGGAAGGCTCCCCTTGATCAGGGCGCCAGAGGAAAGAGAGAGCGCGGAGGCCGAGAGCGGCAATGCCGCGATCCCGACGGACCATGCAATTGTGGATGCTACGACGCCCCACGTAAATGCTTTTTTACCGAGTCGCATGACTTCGTTCATAAAGAGATTTTTGTGTGCTGTTCCTTTTCCCGTAAAAGTGGGAAAAGATAATTGAATGGAACAACGCCCACTGTTGTAAGCTCGACCTTTCTAGCCGTCCACGAATTAACAACGATCCACAAGAAGGAAGTTTTCCCCCTCGGGCTTCTCGCGCCGATTAAGCGAGAGGAGTCCGGTGGAGACACCGAGACTTTTTTATGGCGCGATAACGGAGGTCGGTACTGAAGAAGATGCCGGTGCAGGATCCTCAATGACCGCCGGAGTGGTCGACGAAACGGTCGTCGGGAACGAGGAACTGGTGACGCCGATGGAAACGATCCCCGTCGTTCCGCTAGCACTCATACCAAACGGCAACGCGTTCGATGCTTCAATCGCTGCAACAGTAATCCGTTCTGCAGCCTTCACCAACTCTTTCCCCTCAATGACTTTGACTAACGCGCCAGAAAGATCTTGTTTTTCCACCAAAGTCTTTGCTTCCGAAAGTGCCACTTTTGCCTGTGTCGCCGACTCTTGGGCAGAATGCGGAATCGCATCAGCTCGCACTTCTTCGAGAGAGTCGACACGGTCGCTCACTGCCTGAATTTTTTCTCCAACGGTCGTGGCGACTTCTTTTTCAGAAACAGACCCAACACCGCTGGTGTGTTCTTCGATGATGACTGCGACGGCTTTGACCGATGCATCCACCACAATATTTTTTGCTTCTTGCACTGCGCTTTCGCTGCCAAGTGCCGGGGTGTTTGCGTGGGCAAGGACCGCGTGGTATTCATCCGCCTTTTGCCCGACAAGTTGGGCAACGCGTACTGCCGCACCAGGAGATTGTTGACGTAGGGTTGCCAACGAGACTTCGACACCACGCATGTTGTTTCGCAATTGCGAGACTGCTTCTTCCAAACGGTCGCCATCCCCGCTCACTGCAGGCGTTTCGACAATCTTGGTAATTTCATCCACACGGCGGCCGACAAACTCTACTTGGAGACGTGCGCGTGCATCCTGATCGCCAGCTAAAGCGAGTTGCGCTCGCTCACTGGCTCGCTTCAACGGATACAGCGTATCACCAGGCACGGTATTGTACGCCGCAGCAACGCCGCCAATCCAACCAGTGAACATGACAAGGAGCGCGGCAGTAAAAACAGCACTGGTCCGCAACGAGCGTGGCATGTTGTACATGACTCCGGCCAACAATGAGCGCATGGTAACTGGTTGAGCCGCACGAGAAACCACACCCTGTTCTGCAACGCGAGCGAGCAGGACGGCGCGGGTATCACGAATCCACGTGGCAGAGGGTTCGCCTCCGACACGCAGGTCGCGGAACAATTCAATATTTTTTACCACGTCGCGCTTTTTCATATGTATACTATTTCTCTTTTGCAGGTTCGAGGAGTGTCCGGACTGTTTCGAGGGCACGATGCAAGATCACGCGAATTGCTCCAGGACTTTTTTTCAATAAGACACCAATCTCACTTGCACTCAATCCGTCAACATACCGCATGACCAACACTTCCCGGTATTCGTCTTTGAGGAGACGAACTGCGGCCAGCACTTCGGCGACTTCTGCAGACCGATGAATCTTTGCGAGGCCGCTTGCGTCTGGGATCTCCAGTGCAAACTCCTCATCAATACTTTCGGTCGGGCGATGTCGTCGCTGGTGATCAATGATCGTGTTGCGCGCTATTTCGTAGAGCAGCGCCCCGATATACTGGACCACATTCCCCGCTTGCAGAAACTGCCAGAGCCGGAGAAAGGTGTCGGAGGTGACATCCTGGGCCTCTTCGGTAGATGGGACCTTAAAGTACACGAAACGGTAGATCCGCTGAATGTACAGGTCGTACAGCTTTCCGAAGGCTTCTGGATCCCCGCTTGTACGAATGCGGTGCAGAAGCAGTTTTTCGTACAATGGGTTCGACATGAACTAAGACGTAAACAAGTGAACAAACGTTACAGTCGATAGGGCAGAATGTCTGAGCAAAGTAGGCTGAGTATAGGCCTTTTCCCAAAAAAAGGGAAGACCTGCACCCTCTTCGATGCCGCCTGATAGAAGATACAATGCAAACATCCACATGTTGCCATTTTTGGCTTGTTTGTATACACTAGTGTATACAAACAATACTCTATGCCATCAGAAACCATTATCCGACTGTCTGTCTCTGAAGCTGCGAAACTTTTTGGCGTTTCTGCCCTCACCGTCCGTCGAGCAATCAAAGCCAAAGAGGTGACGTATGTCGTGGTCCAAAACCGCTACAAGATTTCCTTTGAAAGCCTGGTCAAGTGGTCCCAACGGACGGCAACAGTGCGCAACAAAATGCAGACCCGCGGCATCGGCCAATTTGTCGATGGCTGGAAAATCAAAAACACACTGTACTCGCCGAATCCGAAGATGTTTGAGAATAAAAAAGAGGAGGAATAAAAAACACTCCCTTCTTCGGGAGTGTTTTTATGACGCGAGCGCTGGAAGTTTTTTGTGTGCGTAGGAAACGGATTCGTAGAGCTGGCATGTCTCCTTCACGATGTTATCCCAATGGTACCGTGTGAGCACGAAGCGGCGAGCGCGGGCGGCTTTGTTTTCTGCTTGCGCACGATTCTTGAGAACAAAACGAATTTGGTCACCAAGCGCTTGCGGATTGTTTGCGGCAAACGACCAGCCATGTTCTGCCACCAATTCCATGTGTTCCGGAATGTCCGAGGCGAGCACCGGCGTTCCGTTCACCATGGCTTCAAGCACCACGATCGGCAAACCTTCGGAGACAGAGGCGTGGACGAAAAGGCGCGCGTGCTGGTACAGGGCTGCGAGATCATCGCCTTCTTTCACTCCCAGCAAATGGACGCGCTCCAGCTTGCCTGCGTAGGCTTGAATCTCTTCGACGTAGGAATCAGAAAAGGCAGTTCCGCCGACCAGGACCAGGCGCATGCCGCGCATGCTTGGCAAATGCTGGATTCGTTCCCATGCCGCAA
>CALRHY010000051.1 GCA_943359495.1 Candidatus Uhrbacteria bacterium RIFOXYB12_FULL_58_10 | reverse complement strand
GAAAAGATACGGCGTCTTTGGCAAACGTGGCACCCAGAACTCGCGGAACTCGGCACTTTCACGTGCAGTGAAACCAATGGTCGCCAGCGTCTTTGTCAGCCAGGTATCTGCTTCTGTACCTCGGATGACGAATCCTTGCTTGGGAATTTCATACTGCACTCCCGTCCCTTCCCAGAACAAATTCGGGTAGGTTTTTCCATCGGCAACGTTCACGACCGTTCCATCGGTCTTCGCAATCACATCCCAGCCATGCGCACCATGTGCCGGTTCTGAAACAGACATGACGCCTTTCAAGCCGACGGAGACGTGCACGGACATTTCCTTTTCTGGATACAAGTAGATGACCGGCTTGCCGCATTCTGCTTGCGGGAAAAAATCTGTTCGAGTAAAGCGCACCCAACGATTGAATGGATCCTTCCAGTAGAAGATGCCGTGGCCAGAAACAAGCTCAGTCATAGTCATCTTGTGACCATCCGCACCGTAGCCGCTGGCCGCCAAGAAATCAGTGTATTCCTTGTCATTTGGATCTTTGAGGCCGTAAATGATTTCACCATTATTCGTCTTTCCAGCCTCCACGAGACGCGTTGTTGGCTTCAGGATTTCTTCCGTACGAACCGCATAGCAATTCGTTGGACCACAGCCGCCGTAATCAGCATGATTGTATTGGGCATTATTTACCGTCCCATTTTTCCACGTGATTCCCAAGAGTTCAGGGTCGGACAACATTTGAAACGGCAAGCCGATGTCGTAGTTATCAAAGGTAAAATCTGGGCGCTGCAAAACGACGCAGCCACCATCTTCTACTTGGAAGATCGTTTGGCCATCGGTAGTCGTGCCAAGCGGCCGCAAGGCAATAGACGTCGGAACGGTATGGACACTTCCGTCTGGATTGGATTCCCAGGTCGTCCCAAGCAAGAAACGCGTTCGGGGATATTCTGGAAGGCCAAGGTGATACGAGGAACCTTGCATGGTGACATTCTTCGGTAACTCAAGTGCTGGAATGGAAATGGACAAATCATCAACAACAACCGATGCCGGCTTGCCCAACAAATCCTTTTTTGTCGGGTTGTATCGTGCCAAGTTCAACAACCGCTTCCCGACAGGGTCAATGATGGCACGCCACAACATCGGATCAAAGCATGGCCCGTCGCATGGAGTCAGGATGACCAAGACATCACCGCCAGTGTACGGACCACTCTGGACCGTTCCGACACTATAAAAATGCGAGCCCTGCTCATTCTCTTTTTCAAAGACCACGTCCTCAGTGACATTGAGTTTCGCGGCCAATTGTGCCGGCGGCATTTCGATTGGTGCCGGACGCCAGGTGACGAGGGTTTCTCCCGTGCTTGGCTGTGGCTGTTCTGGCTCGCTTGGCTGGTTCGTCTGACCGACCGTAGTGTTTGTATTAGCGACGACTAGCGTATTCACGACGACGTCCGACGCCATCTGCTGGACGCCGACAAACCACACCCCAGCCATCACGCCGAGCAAGAGAAGAAGAACGGCAATGACTCCGAGGTACACCTTTTCGCGCGTGGTCACCATACAAAAAAATTATTCAAAGATTGTCTGTACAATACCTGTTCTTGCCTCCGCCCGCAATGTATCTGACAGGTCGGAACGATCGGCAAAAACGCCAAGGATTCGTTCGTCTTCATTCCCTACGACCAACCGCGGCTGACCTTTTTCCACATGGATCGGCAACAGGTACGCGGTGATGCTTTTTTCGTGGATGGCCAGCCCAATCAACATCCCCTGCTGGGTTTCCGTCGACCAATCCTGATCGAAGACGGTATTGCCGAGCGACCAAAAAATCGGATGTCCTTTCCAGACTTCCATCCCTTCAATCACATGCGGATGCGTCCCAATGACTGCCGTCGCTCCCCACTCAATCAACTGCCGTCCGAATTCGCGTTGCGCATCAATCGGCTGCGGATGATATTCAGCGCCCCAATGCATCTGCACCAACACAATGTCATTTGCTTGTGCCGCAGCTCGTACCGCCGCCTCAGCTTGCGCACGGTCCACGGGATTATCCGTCATGTTATAGCCAAGCATGGCGATCTTTCGCCCGCGAACCACGGTCGTCCACGGAGGAAGGTTGTCCAAAACTTGATCGCCAACACTCCCGATCCCCGCAGCAGCCAAGGCACGCTGTGTTTCGGTAACACCCAGACGGTTCTGATCGAGTGCATGATTATTCGCCTGATTCACGACAGTGAAGTGCAATCGATGCAACAAGTTGGCAATCGAAGAGTCAAACGCGAAATCATTTTCCTTTTCCGGCGCACGCCGTGCCGCGATCGCTCCTTCCAAATTTCCGGTAATGACATCGACACCACGAAAAAAGCGATCTTCCGCTCCGCGCAATAACGCAAACGGGTAATCCGAACCGTTTTTCGCAGTATATCCACGCACCGCCCGATCAAACATCAAATCCCCTGTCGCAAGGACGGTCACCGTTGCGTCTTGGACTGGCGCACCTTGAGCAAACGCGCCGATGACATAGCTCGTGGTTTCTACAAGTGCAGAATCTTGTAAAACGATGGCACTATTCGTATTTGCAAGAAGTTGAAACGTCTGCGCACCACGAAGCGCCATTGCAGCAACCAACACCGAAAGTGTTTCTGGCGAATCAGCTTCGAGCGCAGCCAAACCATCCATCTCCACCATCGCCAACACAGCGCGACTTTGGACATCATGGAATGCAGCAACACGACTGGGCTGGTAATGGGAAAAGTCGACCGAAGCAATAACGACCGTTTCCGAATCGTTCGGAAGCGCCTCAGCTAAACGTTGCTGTTCTTCTGGTGTCAGTCCATTGCGGACCAGAATCGGAACAACAGTTGCGTCCGGGAAAGACCGTTTGATGAATGGCAACAACGCCGGAATTGAGTGCTCAATACCAAAAACCGGTTCTTCTACCACAGCGACATTCTTCTCTTTCAGCAGGTGAATCGTTTCCGTATCCGGCTGCACTTCTCCGTATGGCGTTTTCCAGACCGCTTCAGAAAGAATAGCGTGATGATGTGCGCGACCAAGATGGTCTGGCCCGATCAACACGATGCGTTTTGGTGGATGCACTTTCATCGCCTCCATCACCCGGGCAATCTCTGAGGCGGCGACCAGATGATGTGGCAAAATAATCCCACCTGGTAATACAGGAAACGACGGCAACAATTTTGCGGTTTCGTACGCATGTTCAAAGAATGCTTTGTTTTGCGGTGCAGCAGAATGCGTTGGCAAAACAATCTCCGGACGCGAAACAACAACAGGCGTTTGCCTAACGGGCATATTGTCTGCTTGTTCAGATGCGACAAAAGAAAAAAGTGTAGAAAAAAAGAACGCGCTGCATACCAGAAACACGAGCAGTACCAACAGTGTTATCCAACCAAGATAGCGACGAAGAAACATAGGCTCTCTATATTGTCATTGCGAGGAGTCTGTCGGGGACGACGCGGCAATCCAGTCGGCGGTCGACGTCTCGAATATCGTTTCCGACTGGATTGCCGCGTCGCCAGACGCTCCTCGCAATGACAGTTTTTACATTACCGACATTACTGACGTTCCGTACTGCTCGATAAAAACGCATCCTCCGTGTAGACATTGCGCGCGTTCCAGATCAACCAACCAGAAGCACCACCTTTTTCTGCTGCATCAATCTGGGCACGAATTTTTGGTGCGTCGTAGACTGCGCCAATATCAAAATCTTGAAGCCAGGGCCGGAAGGTTGCGTGCGGTGACGTCGAGCTCGCTGCAAGAATGTTGGCAATCTCCATCGATTTCGCCACTATTTCGCCAGGATGCTCGGCTGGTTTTGCAAAACCGTATGAGCCTGGGTAGTAATGCGACGGATAGACCATGGGAGAAATCGCTGTCACGAATGGCAGTGCGTCTTTTGTATGTTGTCCAATACCCAAATCACTTTCATCCAAACGGACGGTGTAGCCGAACAAGTCGACGGAAACCGGAATGCCTTTTGCCACCAATTCGTCATGCAAAAAAGAAAAGAAGCGACGAATCACCGAACGTTTTGATTCTCTGCCGTCCCACGCAGGATACTGGATATTTTTGACATCTCCATCAGTAGGAAAACGAATATAATCAAACTGCACCTCATCAAAGCCACGCTGCCATACTTCGCGAGCAATCGCGACGTCATATTGCCAAACTGTTTCGTCCGCAGGATCCGTCCACTGAATCCCCTTTTTATCCTGCCACGGTGCACCATCAGCGCGGCGAAGCGCGGTCGATGAACTATGCGTTGCCAACCACGGATCCTCAAAAACAAAAATGCGCGCAATGGTGTAAATGCCACGGGCGTGTAAGTCGCTCGTCAGTTCTTCGAGTGGCGGAAGAAAGATGGTCGACGTGGCGAATTGCAGACTCTGGTCTTTCGGCAAAAAGGCCAAGGCACCATTTCCATCTTTCACGTCGATCACCAGTGTGTTGAGTTCGCTGCGATCAAGCAGGGCAAGCAGTTGGGTAAATCGTTTTGTATATTGGACAGAACGTGCCGTCGCATAGACCCCTTTGACCATACGCGGCATTGGCAGATGCGGAGCAATCTGCGGCGTCGTACTTGCTTCGGCGATCTGTTCCACAACACGATGGACCATCGTTTGGTCCGCTGTCTCCACGGTGGGCGTTACAAAAAAAACGGTCGCCACACCAGCCACAATCAGCAAACAAGCGACGACCACGGTAGCAAAACGGTTGCCAAACATATCTTAGTCTTTCTGGATTGTGACCGGCGTGCCAATTGGCGTCCAATCATACATATATTTTGCCGATCCAATCCCGAGTCGAACGCAACCATGCGAAACCGGAATCCCCAAGTGCTTCTCGCCTTCCTTTTTCCCACCCGGCCACTCCGGGAGTTCGTGGACCGCATACATCCCACTTGGCGCACGCGTCCCAGTAAAATTCATCCACCACGGCATCCACAGCTGCGCAGAGCGGCTCCAGGCACGCGGTGCTTTTTTGGTAATGGTAAATACGCCGGTCGGTGTTGGTGTGCTTTTTTTCCCAGTCGAGACGATATACGAGCCAATCAATATGCCATCAAGCTCATAGTCCAGACGTTGCGAAACGGTATGGATACGGACGCTCTTTTGCAGCAATTTTGGTTCCGCCGTCCGTGGGTCGTATCCAGAAAAAAACTCTATGCTGTCAGAAAATCCGTCTGCATCGGTATCAGTATTTGCCAAATTGGTGCCGAACGCCAGCTCAACACTATCCATCACCCCATCTGCATCCGTATCTACTTCGCTCAATTTTTTTCCCACAACAAGTGGAGAATATCCCTTCTGTACCTCTTCGCCATCGCCCACTTTGTCGCCGTCGGTGTCAGCAATTTGCGGGCTCGTGTGATACCGCGAGAGTTCTTCTTGATCACTGAGTCCGTCCGCATCTGAATCAATGGCAGGCGAAATGCTGGGCAACGTCTCTGCACCCACTCTCAAAGGCAGACAAACCAAAAAAGCGCCGAAAAAAAACAACGCATAATATTTATGAAAAGAGGATATACGTTGCTGCATACCAGAAACCCAGCGCATACAAGAGGTGCGTCAGCAACAATTCACTCCAAACCATTGGCCCTTCTTTACGGCCAAATAACCCAAGGCCTGCGAGTGGCAACAGGATGAGTACT
>CALRHY010000050.1 GCA_943359495.1 Candidatus Uhrbacteria bacterium RIFOXYB12_FULL_58_10 | reverse complement strand
CAGAACATCCGGAACCACAGTAACTCCCGCGTCCGCAAGAATCGTGTCTGCTTCCGGTGTCGTCGGACCGTTCGCCAATTCCAAAATAATCTTTGCTTTAATGGAGTGCGCGTTGTCTTTGGTAATTTGGTTTTCTAATGCCGACGGGATCAAAATGCCGCATGGATGAACCAGCAGTTCTTCGTTGGTCACATCCGTTGCCCCTGGAAAACCGAAGACGGAGCCAGTCTTTTCTTTGTGCTGATGGACCAATTCTGGGTCCAAACCATGATCGGAGACGATGCCGCCGCGTGAATCGGAAAGTCCGACAATGATATAGCCGTGACGATGCAGCAACCGAGCGATGGATTGACCGGCGTTACCAAATCCTTGGATGACCACACTCGAGGTTTCCGGATCCAAACCAATTTTCTGGCGAACAGACTCAAGGATAAAGAATCCTCCTTGCCCAGTAGCTGTCCCCCGCCCTTCAGAACCACCCGACGCAAGCGGTTTACCGGTGACAACAGCTGGCGCCGCGTGCCCAACTACCTTTGCATACTCATCAGCAATCCAATCCATGATTTCCGGGGTCGTGTTCACGTCTGGCGCAGGAATGTCTGTGTCAGGACCAATCACTTCGGCGATTGCTCGTGCAAATCCTCTGGTCAATCGTTCGCGTTCGCCATGAGATAACATCTTTGGGTCAACGGAGATCCCACCTTTTCCACCACCAAACGGAATATCCACCACTGCACATTTCACCGACATCCAAAAAGCCAGTGCTTTCACCTCATCCATGTCCGTTTGTGCATGATAGCGAATGCCGCCTTTGTATGGACCGCGCGCGTTGTTGTATTGGACACGGTAGCCTTCGAAGACGCGGAGCGATCCGTCATCCATACGGACAGCGACAGATACTTGAATGGTGCGGCGCGGATGTTCAAGAATCGTCAGTGTCGCCGGATCAAGTTGGAGAAGTGATGAAGCGCGATGGAGCTGCTCCATAGCGTTCGAAAAGGCAGAAGGCATACAAAAAAATTATTGTCCCGCGGTATCGGTCAGTTTTTTTACTTTCTTAAGCACACCATCAGGAACAATGGCTCCCAAATCCGTTTCTTGTTTATATTTTTCTTCGACACTCATCGGTTTATCCTGTCGTGCAGAGACACGTGCGTGTTCTCTTCCTTCCTGAAACGTAATCCCAATACTGCCAGCAAATTTTCCACCAAACAACGCGCCCATATCCGGACTAGCGGTCACTGTGACGCGGCCAAGATCAGGAATCTCACTTTTCACTTTGCCAGGACCAATCTGAACCGCCCCGCCGCATGCTTCGAGACTAAGCGCAAAAGAGAGGCCTACAAGAAGTTGGCCAAAAGAAGAATGCTGGTAGCGATCGAGTAATGATTTGCTTCGCGCAGGTACTTCACGAAGTGCTTCCTCGCGCCCGCGTTCACCGCGAGCGTCCGGCGGAGTGTAGCGTTCATGCATATTAGGAAGCAGATGGGATCAACGTCGCGAACATCGTCTCTTCTTTTTCAAGCGCCGCATGAAACGCATCCCACGCACCAGAACGAAACGCCTCGCGCTTTGCCAAAAACAACGCGTGCAAATGCGGCAATGCCTGCAAAAGCGGGGTGACAAATTCTGTACGAATAGGAAGCGCTGCGAGGATACGAACAAATGCAGGATCTGCACTTGGTACTGCGTCAAAAATCTCTTTTGATTCCATATGTATTATTCTTGTGCCGCCAAAAAGCGCTCGGCATCCAACGCAGCCATACAGCCCGTACCCGCTGCGGTGACTGCTTGACGGTACCGACTGTCAGCAACGTCCCCGGCAACAAAGACGCCAGGAATAGCTGTTGCGGTGGTTTTCCCTTCGGTCACTATATACCCTTTTGCATCGAGAGGAAGTTGCTCGCGAAACAGCGCAGTATTCGGCTCATGGCCAATTGCTGCAAAGATCCCGTCGATCGGCATTTCTGTCTCTGCACCCGTTTCGATATTTTTCAAACGCGCGCCGGTGACATGCCCTGTTTCAATGCCTAAAATTTCAGAGACTGCAGTATTCCAAATCACACGGATCTTTGGGTGTGCCGTCACACGATCTTGCATGATCTTTGATGCGCGGAAAGCGTCACGACGATGGACGATAGTGATGGATTTTGCAAACCGTGTCAGGAACAACGATTCTTCCATAGCCGAGTCTCCCCCGCCGACGACAATGACGTCTTTGTCGCGAAAGAAAAATCCGTCACAGGTTGCGCAGGCTGAGACCCCTTTTCCATACAATGCTTTTTCTGAATCCAAGCCAAGCCGTTTTGCGGTCGCCCCGGTCGCAATGATAACTGTCTTTGCCTTATATTCTTTTCCATTCGCCCAAACCGTCTTTTCCTCGCCAGCCAGTGAAACGCGCTCGACGGCGCTATCAATAATTTCTGTACCAAACCGGGCCGCTTGTTCGCGAAAGACCTGCATGAGTTCCGGGCCAAGGATGCCTTTCGGGAATCCAGGGAAATTTTCTACGTCCGTTGTGGTCATGAGCTGGCCGCCTGGTTCAATTCCAGAAAAAAGCAGCGGCGCCAGATTCGCCCGACTCGCATACACCGCCGCCGTCCAACCCGCCGGCCCGCTACCGATAATGATGACATTTCGAAGAGTATTTTCCATAGCTCACGTAGTGTAGACCAAAAAAGAAAAGTGGGAAACGAGTTGTAAAAATATACCCAAAAACACTTGTCATCCCAGCGAACGGGCAGACCCCTAAGGGGACCCTTTGGGTGGATCCACGATGTCGAAGATCCGACCCGTGGATCCCCTTCTGTCTTCGAGATCCTGAGTGGGTCCCCATTCGGCCCTGAGCTCATGGCCGAAGGGTCAGACCCTCGAATGGGCAAGGGGATGGCGAAAACAAAATACCTGCATTTCGCAGGTATTTTAGCACGCATCGTTCTTTCGTTTTTACATCACTGCTTCCAGGGCTGCTTGAAGTTTCTCTTTCGTCTGCAATCCCACGAGCTGCTGGGCTACTTGACCGCGATGGAAAATCATGATGGTTGGGATGGACATGATGCCGTACTTCTGACCAGTTTCCATGTTGTCATCCACATTCATCTTACCGATCTTGACCGGCTTCCCGGCAAATTCCGCCGCCAGCTCTTCAACAATCGGCCCTTGGACGCGGCATGGGCCGCACCACGGCGCCCAAAAATCCACGAGAACGGGAACGTCTGTAGCAATCACTTCGGTATTGAAATTGGCGTCAGTGAATTCCATAGTGTGTCTTTTAATAAAATGTTTACCATCTTTTCATTCCTTTTCAGATCGTCGATCGATATGGGGTTTGGGGGCGCGAGCCCTGTTTGAGCGATCTAGCGAAGCGTCTGGCGGAGCGTTGAGCGAGTTCTCCCGACCCCAAAATCTTTTTGGTTCTTTTGGGATTCGCCAAAAGAATGTCGGACGAACGATGAGACTTGTGACGACATCGTGGATCCCCTTCTTCAAGGGGATGGACAGAAAGAAGTTTGAAAATTCCTTTACGAAGTGAATTCCAATTTTCTTCCTTTCTTTTCTTCTTTAAAGAAGTGCAGGACATCGCCTTCTTTAACCGCCACCTTGGTCTTGAGTTTGAGTCCGCATTCCGAACCCATGTTGACCTCGCCGACCGCGGTCTTGTTCGATTGAAGTTCTGTGACTATTCCCTCGCCTTCTTCGGCACCGTCGCGCAAAATGCGGACAGATGCGCCTTTGACCACTTTGCCTTCGGTGACCAACCCTCCCAAAATACGCATTTCGCGTTCGGTACGGAAGATGGCTTTGACCGTGAGGTCGCCGAAATCGGTGTGGATGATTTCCGGGGTCAATTTTTCTTCAAGCTTGTCGCGCAAATCATCAAATAACGCGTAGATGACCTTGTATATTTTTATCTCAACATTTTTTTCGCGGGCAAGCGCAATAACTTTTGGTGGCACGAGCACATTAAATCCACCAATCCATGCCTTGCTGGCTTCGGCACGCAGGACATCCGTTTCGGTAACGTTACCAAGGCCTTTCGAGACCACCTGTACACCGACTTCCGGATGGGAAAATTTTTCGAGAGAAACCATGATTGCTTCCAAAGAACCGAGCACGTCGGCTTTGAGCAACAGGTTTTCGAACACCATATCTTTGGTTTTTTCTTCGTTCGGCTTTTCGACAGTGTTCATCTTTTCAGACGAGACGTGCATTGCTTTGACGCGCAGCAAATCCTTCTGATCTTTGGCGACTTCGATAATATCGCCGACCTGCGGCGAAAGTTTGAAACCCAAAATGCGCGCTGGCGTGCCTGGGGCAACGGATTGGACATTGTCGCCGTGATAATCCTTCATGGCACGAACACGTCCGAAATAGGAGGTGCCGACACTCAAAATATCGCCAGTGTGCAAGGTCCCGTTTTGGATCAAGACGGTTGCAACTGGTCCTTCGCCCTTGTCGACATGCGATTCGATCACCGTCCCAACCGCTGGTTTTTTTGGGTTGGCGGTAATGCGGTCTTTGTCGTAGTCGGCAACAAGCAACACCATTTCAAGCAGTGCATCAATCCCCTTGCCAGTCTTCGCCGAAATCTGGAGCATGGCAGCTTTTCCACCCCATGCTTCGGGAATGACGCCAATATCAGAAAGCTCGCGCATCACGCGCTCTGGATCTGCTTCTGGTTTGTCTATCTTGTTGATGGCGACAACGAATGGCGTTTTTGATGCTTCAATAATCTGCACTGCTTCTTTGGTCTGTGGTTGGACGCCGTCATCTGCAGCGACGACAAGAATGGCAACGTCAGCAACTTTGGCGCCGCGCGAACGCATGGCGGTAAAGGCTTCGTGTCCTGGTGTATCAATAAAGGTGATGAGACGACCGTTTTTCAGCGTTTGGTAGGCACCGATGTGCTGAGTAATGCCGCCTGCTTCGCCGCTCGCAACATTTGATGTACGAATCGTGTCCAATAATTTGGTTTTTCCATGGTCCACGTGCCCCATAACAACGACGACCGGCGGACGGGTCACGAGGTCTTCGGATTTTTCGGCATCAAGAATCGTCTTAATGCGATCCAAGGTGTCCGTTGGTGCATCCGTCACAGCGCTGCCTGTTGCTGGAATAATCTTATATCCCAAATCTTCGGCGATAATTGCTGCAGTATCAAAATCGACACGCTCATTCAGCGTTGCCAAAATACCATTCTTCATGAACTCGCTGATCACTTTGGTGAGTGGCAAACCAATTCTTGTTGCAAAATCACGCACAGTGATAACCGGCGGCACAGGAATCGGTGCTGCGGTTTCTTGAGCAATGCGCTTTTCTTCTTGGGCACGTTCGGCGAGCTTGGCGCGCTTGCGGCGATCCAGCTCTTTCATGATGTTCGGCCATTGGCGTATGATCCGTTCGGCCGTGCGCTCATCTACCTTGATTGCGCGCATCCCGATATCAAAACCAAACTCCGGAAGAGTCCTTTTGAGCTCTTCCACCGGAAACCGTACACGGCGTGCAAGTTCGGTAACGTTCATGTAATACTGCTAAAAACCAAGTAGGCCTACTATATAGACAGAAACGACTCTGGTCAATGCGCCAGGGCGCAGCGAAATGCGAAATACGTAACGCGCCATGTTTCGAAACACGAAACGCGTAACGCGAACCCTGTCGACGTTTCGAGTTACGCATTTCGCGTTTTGCTGCTATGCATGGTTTCCTCCTCGTCGACAAACC
>CALRHY010000049.1 GCA_943359495.1 Candidatus Uhrbacteria bacterium RIFOXYB12_FULL_58_10 | reverse complement strand
TAACAGAATCATGAATCCCACAAGTGGAGCTGATTTCAACACTGAAATTGATTTCACTAGCCTCTCTCAGCAGAACATTCCGACCGATGGCAAAGACATCGGTTCTGGTGACTTCGTTCTCGCAAACAACACTTTTGTAGATAATGATTTCGGCACGATAGGAAACGGCCTGCTCTTCAGCCCCCAAAACATGATTGTTGACGGTGGTGGTAACGTTTGCCAATCAGGTAAACTACACACACCGCTCGCCTGTTCCACAACTCCAGCTCCGGTTCCCTCGTCTCCACAGCCAACGGATACCGATGGTGATGGTCTTTCTGATATCGAAGAGTCTCAAGTATTCCACACCGATCCATTAAAACCCGACACGGACGGCGATGGCTTTAAGGATGGGGAAGAAATTCGTAATGGCTACAATCCAAATGGCGTGGGAAATTTGATTTCACCCCCGACCGATTCAACTGTAGCCGGAACCTACACTCCCTCAATCGCTTTGAGCGCAACAACTGACATCAACACCGACAAAAACCTTGTCGTTGGTTCTGGAACATCTCTGTGTTTTTCCGGAACTCTCATGAAAGGATCCCTTTCTTCTATTTATTATTGCGGGAAAGACGGAAAACGTTACGTTTTTGTGAATGATAAAACGTATCTCTCTTGGTACGCCGATTTTTCTGGAGTAACAACAATTGCAGACGCTGTGCTTTCAAAAATTCCCCTTGGAGGAAATGTCACCTATCGACCAGGATCTCGCATGATCAAGGTCCAAAGTGATCCAAAAGTGTACGTCATTTCCCGCGGTGGAACATTGCGCGCTATTCCATCAGAGGCTGTTGCACAGACACTCTACGGCAATCAATGGAACCAGAAGGTCGACGATATTTCAGATGCGTTTTGGACAAACTATACAATCGCTGCTCCAGTGCAAGGTTGATGCATTTGCATATGACTCAAGACTACAATTTTGACAGGCGTGTGCTTTGATAAATTTTTGTGGTTTCTACAACACTTATCGTCCGCGTCACACCTCGTGCAAAACATACACAAATCGCTGGCTGGCGAGAAAGCATGTTGTGCATCAAACTCGCTGCACCGCCGGTCGATGGAAAAGCCAACGAAGAGCTGATACGCTTTCTTGCTTCACTGCTGCATGTTCCCCAAAGCATGATCACAATCATCTCTGGAGCATCGGCACGAATCAAACGACTTTCGATCGCCGGCGTTTCTGAAAAAGCAGTTCACGACCTCCTTTCGCCGACGCTACTATAAGTACACTGCGGGTCTGCATCAAATTTTATTTCGGCACTTCATCCACCCCACCCTTCGCGTACGGATGGCAGCGCAGGACGCGGCGAAGTGTCAAAAAACCGCCGCGGAAAAGGCCGAAGCGTTCAACTGCCTGATAACCGTATTCTGAGCAGGTGGGATAGTAACGGCAACGGCCGTTAGACGGGACAGCGTGACGCAAAAAACCGTGATCGAGCGAAAGCGTTTTTTGATACAGGCGGATGACACGAAGTACGGTCCAGCGGACGGAGGCAGAGAATCTATTCATAAGAAACACAAATCGCAAAACACATAAAATGAAACGCCGATAGGATCCGCGTTATATGTTTGGTGATTGGCGTAATACGCGGGCGCTGCGTAAAAGGCCGACCAACATTTTTTCCATATCGGCAAAGGAAACGTCGACTGCACCTTTTTTTGCCGAGATGACAATATCCAACCCGGTCATAATTTCTGCGATGTGTGCACGCAACACTTCGCGGGCACGACGTTTCCACAGATTCCGTCGCACAGCGCGCTTGTCTATTTTTGTTCCAATAACAAAAGCAATTTTTGTCGGTGCGGCAGGGTCACTCCCGGCGACGATCTTGCACTGGATGGTTGGCGCAAAAAAAGACCGACCACGTTTCCAGACGTGCTCGATCTCTTTTGTCTTTCGCAATCGATGTGCTGGAGGCAACATAGGTGTTGCAAAACGCGCTCGAGAACAAAATGCGAAACTCGTAACGCGAATCCCGTCGATATCGACGTTTTGCATTACGCGTTTCGCATTTCGCTGTTTACTGTACGCTCACGCGCTTGCGGCCCTTGGCGCGGCGTCGTGCGAGCACAGCGCGGCCATCCTTGGTCCGCATGCGGACACGGAAACCGTGGGTCCGTGCGCGAGCGCGCTTCTTTGGTTGGAATGTTCGCTTCGGCATAGCAGGGATAACTAAATACGTAATGACAGCATTCTAGCTTCTTTCCTAAAAAATGGCAATACTACACCCCATTCTTTATCACGCAAGACCTCTTTTCCCTTGCTGTACACAAGATATCCACAAGATATACCCGTTTCCACCTTTATTGCATCTGTGGACAAGTGTGTTATAGTCGAAAAGCTTCAGAAAAAACTGCGTTTTAGCCCCCAAACGCATGAATGAGATGACCGCGAGCCAACTCTGGCAAGCAACCCTTGGAGAGCTGGAACTGACTATTTCCAAAGCCAATTTTACCACCTGGTTTAAGAATACTTTTATTTCCGCACTCGAGGGCGGAAAGGTGGTTGTAAGCGTACCCAACGCGTTTACCAAGCTTTATATAGAAAAAAAGTACCACACCGCGATCATAAAAACGCTTCAGAATATCCTGAACGCGCCGATCCGCGAAGTGTTATATAAAGTAGACGCCCGTCCTGCAGAAACCCAAGCAACACAGGTGATCATCGCTGACCGAGCAGCTGCACGGCCTGTCGAAGAACCTATTACCCCAGCAGCTGAGGTTGCGGTGCCTCGAAACGGCGGTGTGGATGAGTTTGGTCTACGCACCGGTTATACCTTCGCCAACTTCATTGTTGGAAAAGGAAATGAAATGGCCCATGCAGCCGCGCTCGCCGTCGCCGAACATCCAGGCGTCAAATACAACCCCTATTTCATCTACGGCGGTGTCGGACTTGGAAAAACGCACCTTATCCAAGCAATTGGCCACCGTTTGCTTGAACGCAACCCGCGCTGCAAAGTCCTCTACGTCACCTGCGAGCAGTTTATTAATGACTTTATTAGCGCCGTTCGGAGTGGACACGCCAAAGAATTCAAAGACCGCTACCGCACTGTCGATCTTCTGCTCATCGACGACGTTCAGTTCATCACTGGCAAAGAAGGCACTCAAGAAGAGTTCTTTCACACCTTTAATGCACTCCATCAAACGAACAAACAGGTCGTTCTGACCTCCGATCGTCCACCAAAAGCGATTGGAGCGCTCGAGGAACGTGTTCGTTCGCGTCTTGAATGCGGTCTGACTGCTGATATTTCCTCACCCGATCTTGAAACGCGCGTTGCTATCCTTTCAGCAAAGTGTCAAGAACGAAACGCCACTCTTTCTCGCGAAATCCTTTCGGTGATTGCCGATATCGTCCAAACTAACGTCCGCGAACTCGAAGGCGCCCTGAACCGCGTCATCGCCCACCACGAATTCCACCACCTCGCTCCAACACCAGAGTCGGTCCGCGAAGTGCTGGCCGGGATCACCCAAAGTCAGGCTAAGAAATCCGTGACCAGCAAACACGTGCTCCAGGCGGTTTCTACGTACTTTGATATCAGCATGGAAGATCTTCTGGGCAAGAGCCGCGAAAAAAAGCTGGCTTTTCCTCGACAAATCACCATGTATTTGTTGCGAATGGAACTCAAGTGTTCGTTCCCAACGATCGGCAACGAGCTCGGCGGCCGCGACCATACGACTGCCATGCACGCCTGCGATAAGATTAAGAAAGAGATAGAAAAAGACGCCAAGCTTCGTGCAGACCTGGATGCCCTGAAAGAACAGCTGTACGGAGTGGCGACAAAAACATGGTAATCTGTCGGCGTCGTCTGTGCACAGGACGTGGATAAACCGTGCACAACAAGCCACTTTTTGTGAGGATTGCGTGTGGAAGAAACGACACGTTACCCACAACAAAAAGACAAACAGCGAAAGCATGCACAATACAACCACACCTTGCGCCACAGGGTATCCACGGGCGGTGTAACACAAAGAGACGTCTTTGACTCGCTCTTAGTGCTTATCCACCCCATCCACACCCCCTACCACCACCACCTACGATATTTCTTTTTCGATGAGTGTTATGAAGTTTTCCTGCACACAAGAGAATCTCCACCAAGGACTCCAGATCGTTTCCCATGGAGCGATCAAAAATGTGAACTTGCCTATCTTGAGCAACGTACTTGTCCGTGTTGCTGACAAGACGATAAAGCTGACGACAACGAACCTTGAGATCGCGGTGACGGCAACGGTTCGCGGAAAGGTGGATGAGGACGGTGAGTTTACTGTCCCATCAAAACTGTTTGCTGAATACGTTTCCCTTCTTTCTAACGAACGGGTGGACGTCGCTTTGCATAACGAAACCGTTTCTGTAGAAAGCGCGGCTACAAAGACGAAGATTAAAGGGATTGCTGCGACGGAATTTCCTCTCATCCCGAAAGTTGAACACGTGGGCGCCTATCGCGTGCCAGTCGCGGATTTTCGACGCGCGCTTGGACGGGTTATTTTCGCGGTTTCTGCTAACGAGTCGCGGCCAGAACTTTCTGGAGTCCTCCTCCGCTTTCAGCCGAACGGCCCGGCTGGCGAACTCATCTTGGCTGCCACAGATAGCTACCGCCTCGCAGAAGCCCGCATAGCGCTCCATGAAGGTGCTGGGCAACCGGAACGCTCGATCATTGTCCCGAGCAGAACCATGGCCGAACTTTCGCGTATTCTTGGTGCGTTTAAGGATGCGGCGGATGCAAAAGCGACGCTCGAAATCGTGGTTGCTGATAATCAGGTCTTATTTCTTTACGAAACCGTCGAACTCGTCTCACGGACGATTGAAGGAAAATATCCGGAATATCGTGCGGTTATCCCGGAAAATGCCAAGACAACGGTCCTTGCACGACGCGAAGAAGTGGTGAAAGGTGTCAAAACCTCAGCACTTTTTGCGCGCGCTGGCATCAACGACGTTCAACTTGCGGCTGATGCTGCAGGAAAGCGTTTACTCCTTCGTTCTACCGACAGTCAGACTGGGGAAAACGAGACGATTTTGCTCGGAGAGGTGGATGGAGTGGATAACATGGTGACATTGAACTTCCGCTATTTGCTCGAAGGGGTGAATGCAATTGATACCGAACAGGTTGCAATTAAATTTGTGGATAGTGCAACGCCCTGTGTCCTGACGCCAGCAGGAGATAAACCGAATTACTTGTACATCGTCATGCCTATTCGACAATAAACGTTTTTGTCCAAAAAACACTCCGACGATGTCGGAGTGTTTTTTTGTTACCAAGGGCCTTTCATAAGTGCTGGACCATCAACAGTGCGTGATTTCTCATTGCACCGTCACCGCGATCTGTTCTGGCGAGACGTAGGTGGTGCCGTCGTTTTGTTGCAGTTCAACGTGGAGATAATAGGCTCCGGACGAAGGTGCAAGTTGCCACTTTGTTAGCAAGATATTTGTTCCTGGATTTTCTATGGAGCCGACTGCGCTGCGGTAGCTGCCGTCTGCAGAGACGGCGACAAAGTCGAGGCGTGTGATATTCGCCGCATCGCCAAGTGATGCCGAAAGGGTGATCGGGAATTGCGCGCGTTGCAGCACTGCTCCTTGCGACGGTGCGGCCCAAAAGATCTTCGGACCTTCTTGTCCAGGAACGGTGATGTTGATCTGTATTTTTGCCGTTCCACGATTGTCGACGTCGTCGTAGGCGCGCGCTTCAAGGGTATGAAAGCCCACACCGACAGAG
>CALRHY010000048.1 GCA_943359495.1 Candidatus Uhrbacteria bacterium RIFOXYB12_FULL_58_10 | reverse complement strand
ATGGTTTCAGACAGCGTCCCAATCTGGTTCACCTTAATCAAGATTGCGTTGGCTACTTTTCGCGTGATCCCCTCTTGAAGGCGCGAGACATTCGTCACAAACAGATCATCACCAACCAATTGCACGCGCTTGCCAAGTTGCGCAGTCATTTTTTCCCAGTGTTCCCAATCATCTTCGGCAAGCGGATCTTCGAGCGAGATGAGCGGATACTTTTTGCTCCATGCCGCATACAGACGGAGCATCGCTGCGCCATTACGCGACTGACGGTCGCTCTGCATCACGTACATTTTTTTCTTGGCATCATAAAACTCCGACGCGGCCGCATCCATTGCCAGAGCAACACCTTTCCCAGGGACATAACCCGCGGCGCGAATCGCTTGGACGATCCGCTTCAAGGCATCTTCGTTGTGCTGCAACTTTGGTGCAAACCCTCCTTCATCCCCGACAGTCGTTGCGTAGCCATCTTTCTTCAACTGCGCACCCAACGCATGAAAAATTTCCGCACCAGCACGGACGCGGTCACGAAATTTTTTCTGTTGCGGGATGACCATGAACTCCTGGATGTCGAGCGACCAGCCAGCATGCGCGCCGCCATTCAACACGTTCATCATCGGAGACGGCAAACGGAATCCGCGGTGGCGCAGCGCATACAACTGGCGGATCCAACGATAGAGCGGCTGCTTTGCCTCTGCAGCGCCGGCGTGGGCGATCGCCAAAGAAACACCGAGGATGGCGTTGGCACCGAGATGCGCTTTGTTTGGTGTCCCATCTGCCAAACACATGGCCGCATCGAGCTCGCGGAGGTTCCGTGCATCTTTTCCGCGAACCACAGACCGCAAAGTCGTATTTACGTTTTCGACAGCACGAAGCACCCCTTTGCCACCAAAGCGTTTTTTGTCGCCATCACGCAGTTCAAGCGCCTCATGACTTCCGGTTGACGCTCCGGAGGGGACGCTAGCCGTCCCCATTCCGCCGCCGCGCAATCGAACGGTCACTTCAATGGTTGGGTTGCCGCGCGAATCTACAATCTCGCGGCCGTGAACGTCTTTGATCCGGAAAGGAAAGAGAGGCATGGCGGAGCTATTATTCAATTTCGTAGGTCACACTCACATTGGAGACGACATCGAGCGTCCCGGCCTGGATGTCTGGTGCGACTGCTTTTTCCGCAGCTAACCCCATATTCATGGCGTCATAGCCGTAGGCAATCGGCGGACGCGGTGTGTTGGTGTCTTCGGAAAAAGAAACGACGCGCAACACATGGACACCGAGCACCGTTGCTAACGCATCTACTTTTTCTTTGGCGTTCGCAATTGCCTTTTCCCGCGCGGTCACGCGCAAGCTTTCCGGATCATCGATCGTAAACGAAGGGCCGTTGACTTGGTTCGCGCCGAGCGCGCCCGCTTGCTCAAAGACTGCAGAGACTTTCGTGAGATCAAAGACCCGCACCGTCAAATTTTGTTGGATGCTGTAGCCAACCAACACCGTCCGGCTATTCGTGTACTCGTAACGTGGGTTGATGCTGTAATTCGTTGTCTGCAAATCCTTTTTTGCGATGCCGAGATTGGTGAATGCGGTGATCAGTGCATTCATTTTTTCTGCATTCGTCTTCTGCAACGCACCAATATCTTTGCCCCCTTCCGTGAGGACACCCACAGAAACCTCGGCGACGTTTGGTTCGCCAGAGACTTTTCCCGTTCCATTAATAACGATGGACTTATGTTCTTCAGGAATTTTTCCAATCTCATCATGCTGACGAAGGTTATTTCGGAATGCACTGACCATCCAACCCGCAGCAGCAAGCAAGACGAAAGCAAGCAACAGCGTAAAGAGTGGATTTGCGCGCCACTCCGGCCAAAAAGAACGGTTGTCAGAAGAAGTCATATGAAAAAAAATAAATTACATTCATTTTGTCATCCCAGCGAAGGCAGCCCCAAAGGGGACCCTTCGGGTGGATCCACGATGTCGACGATCCGACCCGTGGATCCCCTTCTTCAAGGGGATGACAGGAGGGAGATTCTAATGAGGAGAATGGACATGTAGTTGTTTTTCCTTTACCTGATTCGCCAAGCGGCTCAAACGCATGGTCACGAGGACGACGGTCGCGGTAATGATCCCTGCGTACACAAATTTAGCCGCAATACCGCTCGCTTGGCCAAACAGCAGGGTGAACAAACTCTGAATCGCATCGTTCCAAGCAAGAGCGGCGACCAAGCCGAACGCGCCGGTCGCGAGCGTACTCATCTTTTCAATAATTTCTGCGCGTACTGACGGTTGTGGTGGAGTATCCATACAAGTGCATTATCATTTTTTCTGTATCGCTGCGATGCCAGGTAACGCTTTCCCTTCAAGAAACATCAACATCGCACCGCCGCCAGTCGATACCCAATCCATCCACTCGATCACTTCACGCTTCCGCATAATCTGGATCGTTTCTCCCCCACCGATCACACCATATGCCTTACCACGTGAACGACTGGCGATAATCCAGGCAAGCGCATGGCTGCCGTGAGAAAATGTTGGGATCTCGGCATAGCCCATCGGCCCATTCCAGACAATCGTCTGTGCGCTGCGAATTTTTTTTGCGTATGCCCGAATGGTCGCCGGGCCGATATCATATATACACTCCCCCGCACCAATCTCCTTTACTTTACGAACAAACGGTTTTGCTTTAGGGCTCGTCGCGACGACAACGTCGGTGGGCAGCAATAATGGGCGCAGAGCAAGCAACTGCTTTGCTAAACGCACATCCTTTGCCGTCACCGGAGAGGAACCAACGTCATATCCTGACGCTTTCAAAAAAGGAACGAGCAGTGTTCCGCCGATCGCAACCGTCTGGGCTTTTTTTGCCAGCGCGCGAATAACGCCAATTTTCGTTTCGATCTTGGCACCACCAATCAATACAACAAACGGTTTTTTGGGACGTGTCAGCAGATGAGACAACACCGCAACCTCTTCAGACAACAAAATCCCGGCCGCAGACGGCAGCAGTTTTGGCAGGCGCACTAGCGATGCATCCGTACGATGACAGACAGCAAACCCATCTTGGACAAACCGATCGCCGAGTACTGCGAGGTTGCGTGCAAATGTGACACCATTTTTTTCTTCGCCGGGGAAGAAGCGGAGGTTTTCGAGAAGGAGCACATCTCCTGGTGCGGAGCGGGCAATGGCTTTTTGCACACGCCGACCGATCACCTCAGGCACGAACGAAACCGGTTTCCCGAGCAGCGTCGCTAAACGTTTAGCCACCGGACGAAGCGAGAGCTCTGGAACACGTTTTCCTTTCGGCCTTCCGAGATGTGCAAGGAGAATCACCCGCGCGCCGCGATCCGTCAAAAAACGAATAGTCGGCAACACTGCCCGCAAGCGCCAATCATCCACAACACGACCACGGACAATCGGAACATTTAAATCCACACGGACTACTATCCGTTTGCCATCAAGTTCTGCACTTTTCCAATCGCGTATCGATTGCATCGTTCTTCCCCCACGCATACGGATCAATCGTTATGGCTGTACGCCCGCATCCCGCTAAAAAAAAGGCGGAGTGCAACAGGAAATGGAAAGAGAGAAAGGAAGTAGAGAAAATCTGAACCTTGCCGCACCAGCCAACCAAGAAACCCCGTGAGGGTTGTGCTGCCAATGACTGCAATTGCTTGTTTCCCACCGAGCGGAATGGCGTAAACAAAATTTGGGAAGGTGTACACCTTTCGCTGTATGGTCACGTCGTGATCTGCAAGAATCTGCGTTGCTGCAATATCCGCCTGACTAATCGCGGCCTGGGCAAGCAATGGGACAGGAGTGTTCGTAATAGGATTCGTCGGAATCGCACAATCACCTATTGCATACACGCTCGGATGATCAGCAATGCCCATGCCGCCATGAACAATCACGCGGCCTTTTCGATCAAGCAGCAGCCCTGTTTTTTTCATGAACGACACTGAACGGACGCCGCCTGTCCAAATCAGCAAGTCTGTCTCAAATGTTTTTTCAAACTCGGACCGGAATTCGCAGACGAGCTGTTCCATTTTTTCTCCTTCACGCAACGGCCGCGGTGCGAGCACCACGTGGTCGTTTTCAACACGCTTGATGCAAGTATCTAAATGCACTTTGATGCCAAGCGATTCCAAGCGCCGTTTTGCGCGTTCGGAAACTGCCGGTGTCGTCATACCCAACAGACGCGGCAATGCTTCAACCAGCGTCACCGACCAGTCGCTTTTTCCGAGCACCCCATCGCGTTCGAGGCAATGGAATGCGCCGGCAAGTTCGGCAGCAAGTTCGACGCCCGTCGCACCACCGCCGCCAACAAAGACGCGCAGATCAACTTCTTTGCCTATTCTTTTCTTTTCGAGAAATGCCGTGATGCGACTCCGAATCACTCGCGCACTCTCTCGCGTCTTCAAGGCCAGCGCCTTTTCTTCAAGCCCTGGAATACCAAAAAAATCTGGTTCTGAACCAAGAGCAAAGACGATCGTGTCAGCAACAATTATTTTCCCGCTGCTGAGCGTCACGGTTTTTGTCATGCAATCCACCGCATCCACCCTTTCTTGCAAAAACGTCACACCAGGATACTGCGATACTACTTCGGAAAGTCGAAAGGTCGTTTTTGCAAACAGCCGTTCTTCGTCTTCGTCAGAACGCGTCCATGCGCTTGCCACCTCGTAGAGCAAGGGGGTGTACACATGGTGCTCGTTTTGATCGATCAAAAAAATGGGGCGCGCCAATGCTCCGCGATATGCCGAAAGCCGCCGTGCCAAGCGCAGCCCACCAAATCCGCCACCAATAATCACGATCGGCTTTTCTCTTTCTGTCATACAGGAACGCAAATCACAAAACGCGTAGCCTCACGAAACGCAAAACGTGTAACGCGTAAGGTTTTGAAACGCGAAACTCGTAACACGAAACGTCGACAGGATTCGCGTTGCGCGTTTCGCGTTTCGAAACAAGCGCGCTCAAACCGCACTCCCCACCCGCACCGCCATTTCCATCAAGCGGTTTGAGTATCCCCATTCGTTATCGTACCAAGCCAAAATCTTGAGGAGGTCTCCATCAATCACTTTTGTGAATTCGAGATCGACCACTGCCGAGTACGTGCTCCCAATATAGTCTGTCGAAACCAGTGGAATATCCGAAACACCGAGCACTCCTTTATACTGTGGCTTTTTTGCTGCCGCCCGAAGCACCGCATTGACCTCTTCAGCAGTTACCCGCTTTTTGAGGAGATAAGTAAAGTCAGACAACGAAACGTCGAGGGTTGGAACGCGAATCGCCATTCCATCAAACAAGCCACGCAGTGCCGGAATTGCTTCCGTTGTTGCCACCGCAGCCCCAGTCGACGTCGGCACCATATTCGTGAGTGCCGAACGGGCGCGGCGGAGATCTTTGTGCAATGCCGGCGGCGGACCGTCCACCAAGTTTTGTTCTGCAGTCACGGAATGAATCGTCGTCACTGCCGCTTTTTTGATTCCAAAGGCTTCTTCAATCACTGCTGTGACTGGACCGACACAATTCGTCGTACAGGACGCATTGTTGATGACTGAAGGTTTGGTTTCTTTTTTCCCATCCGCATTGACGCCAACGAGAAACGTCGGCACGTCGCCTTTGACCGGCGCAGAAACGATCACGCGCTTGGCGCCCGCCTTTGTCACGTGCAACTCGGCCAATTCTTTTTTGGTAAAGCGCCCAGTGCATTCAAGGACGACATCCACACCCATCTTTCCCCACGGCAGTGCGGCCGGATCTTTTTCTGCTATTACTTTGATCCGCATCCCATCAACAACCAAAGTATCG
>CALRHY010000047.1 GCA_943359495.1 Candidatus Uhrbacteria bacterium RIFOXYB12_FULL_58_10 | reverse complement strand
GAAGTGAGAAGTTTCCTACCCATGGATCTGCAGCAACAACTCCTATCAACACATCATCCACAAGATATTCGACGCGTCGCACGCCGCGCGGTGCGGTTGCCGAAGCGGAGACAGTGATGGATCGCTCGTTCACCAGGCCCCCGTTCTGGGGTGTTGTGAGTGAAACGCTCGGGGTATTTTCTGGTACATGGACGGTGTCTGTCCCGGTCGGGAGGACAAACGCTTCTTGCGCCGTGCTAGTCACGTTTGTTTTTGCCCAGGCCTGAATCGCCGCTTCCCATCCTGTATATTCCGTATCTGCCTCTGGACGTTCTGGGGCTGGTCCGCGTGGATTGTCTTTATCGACATAGGTCAGAATGGTGTGTGCGGTGGAGAGATGATGTTCTTCAATGAAAGAAGCTGGAGTGTTTTCTGTCGCCAGCATTCCTGTTGCTCGGTCGATTTTCACCACGGTTTCTGTCGTCGTCTGACCATCGAGAACTGGCTTGCTTGTCAGGATTGGTTTTGGTGCAGGGAATGGTTCGACCGGCGTGCCTTTCAGTGAGTCGCGCATGAATTGGTTCCAGATTGGCGCGGCGATTTGGCTACCGTCTGCCCCCTTATGCATCTCCTTGTTGTTGTTGTTTCCTGTCCACACCACTGTGGCCAGACTGGGGGTAAATCCTGCGGTCCAGGCATCGCGGAATTCATTCGTTGTCCCTGTTTTTGCTGCGACCGGGCGGTCTGGGAGTGTCAGGAAATTATGGGCGCCGAAAACGAAGCTGCGTGCGGGGTTGTCTGACATGATGCTCGCGATGTTGCGCGCAACTTCTGGATCCATGACCCGTGTCCCCTCTTCAGGCTTCCACTCATCAAGTACTTTGCCGTCTGCATCTTCGACACGCAGTAATGCGTGTGGTGTGCGGTGGATGCCGTCTGCTGCGAACGAAGCAAACGCAGCGGCATGTTCAAGGGGTTTTACTTCGGCGCCGCCAAGCACAATAGCGAGGCCAAGGCGCGAACGGTCGGTCAGTGTGGTGTAGCCCAAGCGTTCGGCGAAATCAATCACTGTCCCAACGCCGGTCAAATACATCATCTTGACCGCCGGGATGTTGAGCGAGCCTGCAAGCGCGGTTCGGACAGTGACTGGGCCATGTTGGTTTAGATCGTAGTTGTGTGGGTGGTACGGCGAACTCCCTTGTTGGAAGACGGTATCGACGTCGTAAAGAACCGTGTTCGGTGTGTAGCCTTTTTCAAAACTGGCAGCGTAGACAATAGGCTTGAACGAAGATCCTGGCTGGCGCGGCCGCAAAATGATGTTTACGTTTCCATCGTGCTCGGTGTCGTTGTAATCATGCGAACCGACCATCGAAAGAATTTCGCCGGTTTTCGGGTCCAGAGCAACCAACGCAGCATTGGTCCCACCCGCGTTCTGCACGCGTTCGAAGTTATCAGTCACAGCTTTTTCTGCGTTCTGCTGTTTTTTCCAGTCGAGCGTCGTGATCACCCGTAGGCCGCCCTGCTCCACCATCTCTTCGCCGTATTTTTCGGCAAGCTGCTCCTTGATCATGATGACGAAATGCTGTGCCTTGGTGAACGTGTCAGTTTTTTTCACAATGCGCGCCAGTGGATCCTGTGCTTTCGCGGCATCTGCCTCTTCTTTGGTGATATAACCTTCTTCTTGCATGCGTTCTAAGACAAGGTAGACACGGTTTTTCAAACTGTCGGTATGGGAGCCGTACGGTGAATAATAGCTCGGCCTGTTTGGTAGTGCCGCAAGAATTGCCGCTTCAAGTAAGTCCGTCTCATGGACGGATTTGCCGAGAAACGTCTGGCTGGCCGCTTCGACGCCGTATGCATTGGAGCCGTACGGGATCTCATTGAAGTAGAGTTTCAAAATTTCTTCTTTGCTAAAGCGCCGCTCGATTTCGTAGGAGAGAAACAATTCTTTGATTTTACGGGCAAAGGTTTTTTGATTGGTCAGGACGGCGTTTTTCACCAGCTGCTGCGTAATCGTCGAACCGCCCTGCGCCTTGCGTCCTTGGAGCACGTTGGCAAGCACCGCACGGATCAAACTGGTGATGCGGAAGCCGCTGTGTTCGTAAAACTTCTTGTCTTCGATGGCAATGGTTGCTTGTTGCACGCGCTGAGGAATAATAGAAAGTTCCACCACCGTTCGTTTTTCTTCGCCGTGGATTTCGTACAGTAATTCTTTTCCTTCACGGTCAAAAATTTTCGTTGATTGCGCAACGTGTCGCGTGCGGATGTTGTTCGGGTCCGGGAGCGTTCGAGAAAGCCAGGCAAAAAGAATTGCCGAAGAAATCGCGCCGACCACAACAAGAAGAATGGTTCCTAAAAAAAGCCACCCTGTCGCGGCGCGGAGATGTTCGCGAGTGAACCAGGCACGGAGCGATCGGGCGCGGCGACGGGCAATGGTGGCTGCAGCTATCACCAGTTGTTTTTTGCGTAGTTGGGGAATAGGCATAGGAAGCTGGGTCAGAGTTCTTTTCTGAGAAGAGAATTGGATACCTACTGCGTACCAAAAAAAGGACGCGGCAACAAGAGTCGCTGCGTTCTATTTTATCCGCCCTGTAGGGGAAAAGCGAATGACAATTTTGTCTTTGCGTCTTCGAGACCCTGAGGGGTCCTCAGACCCTCGAACGGGAGGAGCGTCTGGCGACGCGGCAATCCAGCTGGTTCTGACGAAGGCCGATATCACGACTGGATTGCCACGTCGTCCCCGACAGACTCCTCGCAATGACAGAAAAAAAGTGTTGTCGAGAGAGCTTTATTGCATCACGCCAAACGAACCAAAAGATAATCCCGTCTGCACCAACGGCAGAACCTGAAGAAAAAGAAAAAACAATAATCCAAGTCCGCCAAAGACAAACAGAAGTTGGTCTGTCGCGCCACCGACCGGCGAGGCGAGCCATTTTGGGACAAGGTGATCTTCGCGGCGGAGTGGAAAAAGATAGCGTGTTGCTTTAAAGTTGCAGCCGTCTATCAAAAGATGGCTGGCGTAGCCGAGCGTGATCACAAAAGGTAGGAGGACATCAAAATCTTTTAGGAACCAAAAGCTCACTGCCAGGACGATAATGGTTGCGAGAACAGAATGGAAGAATCCCCGATGTTGGAAGGCGCCTCCAAAAATACCGAGTACCCCTCCGCCAATGTGGTGGATCTTTGCGCTCTGGGCATCGATGTCCGGAAGGAGTCCGGCAATGGTTCCAGCAATAAGAAAAAGGATGAGGTGTGTGGGTGGGACGTCTCCAAGGAGTGCGAGCCAGGCGGCGTTTGCGCCAATGATGGCATGAGTTTTTCCGGTCATAAAAAGGGGTTATCGCGAACGGTCTCTTTGCCGCGGGGTTGATCCCATTCATTCTATCAGGCACAATGGCTCCGCTTCCCCGTAAAATGCCAAACGCATCACGGGGCAAGCCCAGCACAAGGTTTTTTGCAAAAATCTTTTCTGGCCACGTGGCGAAGTTGGTTAACGCGGCGGTCTGCAAAACCGCTATTCCGTGGGTTCGAATCCCACCGTGGCCTCCACAACACTCCTCACGTTTTCGCGGGGAGTGTTGTTGTAAGAGATAAACTGTATAAAAAGCCGAGAAACTCCTTATTTTACGGGAGTTTTTTGTAACATTCGGCTGCTCGTTTCATATTATATGAACAGTGAGTCTGCCCCATTGACTTTTTGAGGTTTTTGGCGTAGATTCATTGGTTCCCAGGTACAGTGCTTGGGAGTGGGAGGAAGGTACAAGAATGGAAACCGTGCTTGCAAATGTCGGTGAATGGGTCAACACCATGTGGTGGCTCGAAAAGGGCACGCTTGTCGTCACCGTGATGGTGGATGGACAACAGCGCCCCATTGTCGCCACGACAGCCCTTGAGGCAATCGCGGCACAGACGGCCGCAATTTCTCAAGGGAATTGGGCAGGAAAAGTGGTGCACGATCCGGAAACTCGTGTCACAGCGATCCATCTTCAAGATCCGGTAGCGTGTGTCCTTTTTTTCAGCACCATGCTGCAGGGTCGTGACGCACAGATCGCGGAGCTGGGCGAGCAGATCGCGGAGTTGTCGGACGCGCTCCTCGTCGATGTTCCTGACGATGACAACGACAGCGACGTTCCTGAACGGCAGGCTCTGCTCGGCATTCCTGCTGCGCCAGTCGTCTCTCGGTCTCTCGGCTCAACGTGGGTCGGGATCGTGCCTCCGGCAGCAGCAGTAGTGCCTGTTCGGCACCAGATCACCATGCCCGGTGGTGACCATTCTCGAATTCGTCGCGAAACGATACGTATCTGCGCTCCGTCTGGAGGGGCGGCAACGTAGTTCGAACAACGCTCGGAGTTGTGTGTGGCAAACGCGCCACCTGCAACCCGAGCGATTTTTTTTACTCAAAAATTTCTTCTTCTGGTTGCCAACGAGATAATTCTTCGAAACGGTCGCCATGATGCTTGACGATACGATAGCCACCTTGGACTGGGATCGTTTCAATCCCAAAATGTTTTTGTAAAGTAATCAACGATGCGCCGTGCGTGACGATAATTGGCGTGATATTTTTTTGTGCGCGCAGATCTTCGATTGCTTCAATCATGCGTGCACGGACATCCTCTTCTGCCTCGCCACCATACTTTCGAAAATCTAACCAATACTCGCCAGGCTTGCTACCGAACTCCTTGTCGACATCGGCGACCAATCGTCCTTCGTAATCGCCGAAAAAATATTCGCGCAAACGTTGATCTGTCGCGATAGGCAAACCAAGAACTTCACCAATATATCCAGCGGTTTCTTGGGCACGGAGTAGGTCTGAAGAAAAAATGTGCGTAGCGCCGCTTTCTTTTAATGCAGTTGCAAGAACGCGCGCTTGCGCATGTCCATATTCGTCCAAACGACGATCTGCATGGCCTTGCATGCGATGCTCAGCGTTCCAGTCGGTGCGGCAGTGGCGGACAAGAATGAGTTTCATAAAGAAAGATTTTTTACATTTTCACTCCCCCTTTCCTATCGATCGATATGGGGTTTGGGGGCGCGAGCCCTGTTTGAGCGATCTAACGAAGCGTCTGGCGAAGTGCTGAGCGAGTTCTCCCGACCCCAAAATCTTTTTGATTCTTTTGGGATTCACCAAAAGAATGTCGGGCGATTCGAAATCGACGCCTGGATCCCCCTCTTAAAGGGGATGACATGAGAAAAGATTCTAAACGTTTACACGAAAGTTGACGACGTCACCATCGCGCATGACATATTCTTTTCCTTCAATGCGGACGAGTCCTTTTTCTTTTGCAGCAACTTCGCTTCCGTTATCTAACAAGTCTTTCCAGTTGACAATTTCTGCACGGATAAATGCTTTTTCAAAATCTGTGTGAATGACTGCCGCGGCTTGCGGTGCTTTTGTGCCACGCGTAATCGTCCACGCACGCGTTTCTGTCGGTCCAGTGGTTAGGAATGTTTGGAGATCAAGCGCAGTGAAACTTGCTTTCACCAAGCTATCTAAGCCACTCATCGAAAGTCCAAGCTCCGCACAATATTCTTTTGCCTCTTCTGGAGAAAGTGCGGCAAGGTCAGCTTCGATTTTTGCATTGATGGCGATTTGTGGATGGTACGAATCCGGAAGCGATTCTTTCCACGTCCCCTCCTTCAACATCTGTTCATCTACATTGAGGATGTAGAGAAAAGGTTTCATGGTGAGCAGTTGCAATTCGCGTACAAGTCCGCGCTCTTCGTCAGAAAGCTCAACGCTGCGCGCGAGCAACCCTTGTTGTAACGCAGTGTGAATACGTTCGGTGGCAGCGATTTGTTTTTCGAGTTGCGCGTTTGTCCCAGATTTCAATTTATTTTTTAACGCGACCAGCCGCTTCGAAGCCGTCTCAAGGTCAGCAAGGATCAATTCATAGTTGATGACCTCAACATCTGACTTTGGATCCACGGCGCCGTTCACATGAATGACGTCGCCATCTGGAAAAACACGGACGACTTCGGCAATCGCATCCACTTCGCGAATATGGGCGAGGAATTGGTTTCCTAACCCTTCTCCCGTTGAAGCGCCTCGTACCAGGCCGGCAATATCGACAAAGTTAATGGTGGTTGGAACGATTTTTACAGAATGCGAAAGAACAGCGAGCGCCGACAAACGTTCGTCTGGTACTTCGACAACGCCAACGT
>CALRHY010000046.1 GCA_943359495.1 Candidatus Uhrbacteria bacterium RIFOXYB12_FULL_58_10 | reverse complement strand
TATCGACGTCTTCAAGAACAAAAACATCTCGCTTTTGCGAGTGTCTAAATCATCAAAACAGTACTTTCAAATCGAGAAACAGTGTCTAAAAAATGGGGTACTTGCCAGTCTTTTGGTTTAAAGTAGTTTAAAAAGTTCAACCAATTCATAAAATTTTCCCTATTCCTCCACCCGCTCAATCTTCGCCCCCAACATCTTCAATCGCTCCTCAATCCGTTCGTATCCCCGATCAATCTGATAAATATTTTCAATCTTGCTTTCCCCTTCTGCAGCCAGCGCAGCAACAACCAATGCCAAGCCTGCACGAATGTCTGGGGATTCCAACTTCTTTCCACGCAATGGTGTTGCGCCATGGATCAGGACACGGTGCGGATCAAGCAGAGTGATTTTTGCACCCATGCCATTCAACTTATCTGTAAAGAAAAGACGTCCATCGAAAATGGTTTCGTGAACAAGCGACTCCCCTTCTGCTTGCGTGAGCAGAACGGTGAACGGGGCCTGTAAGTCTGTCGGGAATCCTGGATACTCATGCGTCGTAATGTTGATTGCTTGCAAGGCTTTCGCAGGACGGACGCGGACGGTGTCTTTCGTTATCTCCAAAGGCACACCCATTTGTTGCAAGAAATGCAGTGGCACTTCAAGTGTCGTCGGATCGCAGTGCGTGATCGTCAGATCACTCTTTGTCGCCGCAGCAAGCGCTGCAAAACTGCCGACCTCAAGACGATCAGGAATCACGGTGACGCTTGTTCCAGAAAGACGTTCAACTCCTTCGATAGTAATCATTGGTGAACCATCCCCACGAATTTTTGCACCCATGGAGCGCAACATATCTGCAAGCTGCACCACTTCCGGTTCCATGGCAGCGTTCACAAGCACCGTTGTCCCGGGAACACGCGAGGCAATCATCATCAATGCTTCTGTGCCTGTGTGCGAAATAACAGGGAAGACAAAACGCGTGGCGCGTAATTTTTTTGCAGAAAACGCCACTTCATCGTCTTGTTCGGCGATCGTTGCACCGAAGGCAGAAAATCCAGTCAGAAACAAATTGATCGGCCGTTTGCCGAGTGCACAGCCTCCGGGATGCGGCAACGTCACCGACCCCTCACGGACCAAGAGCGGACCGATCAACAGTGTCGAGACGCGAATTTTTGGTGCATGTTCTCGCGATAATGCCGTCGTCCGAAATGTTTTTGCCTGGATGGTATACTGGCCAGGAGCCTCTTTTGTGACCGTGACACCAAGATCTTTCAGTACCGCAAAGAGGCGAGCGATATCTTCGATCTCCGGGATACGCGAAAAAGAGACGGGTTCATCCGTCAGCAACGCGGCGATACACAGCTTAAGGGCCGCGTTTTTTGCACCAGTCACGGCGATCTCCCCGTGCAGCGTACTGCCGCCCTGGATCCGAAAATAGCTCATATAGTAATAGAAAAATCGTCTCTAAGCTCGCATATCGCAGACTGAGCACAGAATACACGTTCCAGGACAGACCTTCCAGCGCGCGGTATCTTTTTCCCTATTTGTCTTTGCGAGGAGCGCCTGGCGACGCGGCAACCTTCAGAACGTCGATCGAAGATTGCTTCGTCGTGCGACTCCTCGCAAAGACAGATCAAAAAAAATCTTCACGTATGCGTTTTCGCACTGCAACAGTCACTTCCCTCTTTCTGATCTTTGGTTTTGCCCTACTTGGCCCACTCCTTGTCTTTTGGACGGCAGGCTATCGTTGGAACCCACGCAACCAACGGTTTGAAGCGACCGGCGTGGTCGTCATTGATACGATTCCGAGTAGCGCGCGCATCCGCATTGGCGAAACAGAAAGTGCGTTAGTAACCCCAGCGCGACTCACTGGCGTTTTTCCTCGCGACTACACTCTGACGCTTTCTCGCGATGGCTACTCTTCGTGGCAACAAACGCTCACCGTCAACGGCGGGAAAACCACCTTCGTTGATAATGTCCATCTCTTTCCAAAACAGGAACCAACGCTTTTTTTTGAAAAACCCGTTTCAAAACTCGCTCTCTCACACGACTCCTCACTCCTAGCCGCCGCCGTCCCCACCGACGGATTTACAGAAATTTGGATGATTGAGGCAACCAACGGCACCGCAAACCTTGAGGCGCGTCTCGCCAGTTCGACCATAGAAACATTGGACTGGTCGCCGAGTGGTACGACATTACTTGTGACAGAACGCCTCGCAACAGGCATCCGTGCCACGCTCATGCAGGCTGGAAAAAAGATTTCGCTTCAAACGCCAGCAGGTGCGCTCACCAAGATTGCCTGGAGCCAAGATGATCCGACCAAGCTCCTTGGCATCTCTCGTACCACTGCCCTTGGAACCATTCCAGAAAAAAACAGGTTATGGATTTTCCCAGCTAACGGCGCACCCCCGACACCGCTCGAAAACACCGAAAAAGAAACTCTGGGAACGCTTCCACTCCTCAGCGGTGGCTTGCTCTATGGAACACAACAACAAAGCACGACAACGCGCCTCTACGCAGCCTCACCAGCAACTGGTATTCAAACAGATATTGCGATGCTCTCCGGTGGGCCATACGAACTCTTGCCCTCGCCTGAAGGATTTTTCACCGCTCATAATTCCGCACGTGCGGTGATTCGCATCGGCGAAGCGCAATCGGTAAAACCACCCGCGACAATCCCCGCCTTCTCCGCACTGTGGTCGCCTACTGCTCCCTGGGCAGCGCTTGCCTGGGATGATGTCGAACTTCATGTCATCGAAGCAAACGAACGCGTTGCCACACTCGCCCGCGTTGCCGAAGGAGTCCGCAGTGCCGATTGGATGACCGACGCTAGCCACGCCCTCTTGCTCACTGCCGGCGACATTCGAGCTATCGAGCGCTCAGAACGCTTTGGCAAACACATCAGCACCATCCTCGCGACCTTTGAAACGACAACTGCCCTTGCAACCAGCCCAACTGACACCTTTGTCGCTGGTGTACGCGATGGCAAAGCAGGTATCTATCGCGTCGCGCTCGAATAAGCGTACAAGAAAAAAGACGGGGGTTAGCCGTCTTTTTTCTTTCACTGACAAAAGATGTCGCACCTTAAATCTCCACGACCGAATTATCTCCGACGATCATCTTATGACCAAGCGGGAGGGATGCGTTTGAAGAAACCACTTTTGCATTGAAGCCAATCAAACTATCAACGATACGTTTGCCGCATTCGAGATGGACGCCATCAAAAATGATTGAGTGTTCGATTTCGGTATTCAATACTTTCACGCCCTTACCGATCGACGTATACGGACCAATGTAGGCGTTTTCAATCACGCAGTCTTCGCCGATGGTCACTGGTCCGCGAATAAGCACGTTCTGACCGATCACCGTCCCTTTACCCACATGCACGTTTCCTTGCAAAACAGATAACGGATGGACCTCGCCGCGGATTGCGTCAGCCCCCGCCTCCAACTCATTCAAGAGCAGCTGGTTCCCATGCAACAAATCTTCTGGCTTTCCTGTATCTTTCCAATAGCCGGAAATTTCTTCCCAGCCCAAACGATAGCCGCGCTGGATCAACCAGGTGTTGATGTCAGAAATTTCATATTCACCACGCGCCGACGGCTTGATGTTTTGGAACGCTTCAAAAAAAGAACTGCGGTACAAATAAAAACCAGTCTGCACCAGATTCCCGACAGGGTTCTCCGGCTTCTCTTCCACACGGACAATGGAACCGTTTTCAAAAACTGGGACGCCGAACCGCTGCGGATCGCGGACGCGAGAGAGCGCGAGCATGCAATCCAAGTTCTCTTCAGTAAAGCGCTCGACCATCTGTTTCAATGAACCGAGCAGAATATTGTCGCCGAGATAGAAAAGGAAGGGGTCGTTGCCCAAGAACGTCCGCGCGTTTGCCACGACGTGTGCAACGCCGAGCGCACCGCCCTGCTGTTCCAAATAGGTGATGTGTGCGCCCCACTTGTCGCCGTAGCCGACAACCGATTGGATGCTACGGTCGCCAGGATTGATGTTGATAGCAATGTCCCGAATGCCTGCCTCGAGCACTTTTTCCAACGCAAGCAAAATCATCGGCTTGTTGGCAAGCGGAATCAAATGCTTATTTGTGGTGCTGGTAATCGGACGAAGCCGCGTGGCGTGACCGCCAGCAGCAATGAGGGCTTTCATAGAAATCGAAGGAGGGTGAGGGAGTGACGATATACGGTCGACGTACTCCCCTAGCCCTTACACACGCTACTCACCCACTATTCTCGCTCTCGCAAGTATTCTTGCAATGCTTCTTCCCAAGGGCGCAATTGGGGCAATTTGGTGTTTTTTAACACGGAAAAGGCTGGACGTTTTGCCGGACGCGGAAAGCTTGATCCCAAAACGGCAGTTGTGGCGACTGGTACGCCAGCGAGGGAAAATACCTTCTTTCCGTATTCGTACCAACTGCAGGAACCGCTGTTGGTGATGTGGTATATCCCAAACGGTCGCTTGTCGTCAAACAGGCGGCGGACAGCACGAGCGAGATCGACGACATAGGTCGGCGATGCGACCTCATCTTCCACCAATGAGATTTCGGTCTTGGTTTTTGCTAATTCGAGCATGCTATCGACAAAACTTTTCTTCGCGCCCATTGACGCGCCCGAACGGCCGAAAAGCCGTGACGTACGAACCAAATAGTATTCCGCGCCGGACATACGCAGCAAACGCTCACCAAGATATTTCGTTTCGCCGTAGACACTGATCGGATTCGGTTGATCGGTCTCCACATACCCATCCGTCTTTATTCCGTCAAACACATAGTCGGTGGAAAAATGGACCAGTGTGATGGCCAAAATCTGGCACATGTCCGCCAGTGCGCCAACCACATTGCTATTCATTGCTTTTGCCTGTTCGGCTTCATCCGTCTCCGCCTTATCCATGTTGTTATAAGCGGCGGCATTGATCAAAATATCCGGCATGAAGGCAGTAATCTTTCCAGAGAGTTCATCTGCCCGAGCCATATCCACCGTACTTCGATCCCACGCCGCAATTTCGCCCATGTCGGCAAAGGCTTTCACCAACTCTTGCCCTAACATGCCTTTCGCTCCGAGAATAAGGATTTTCATACGCGATTGAGTGTACTAAAGGTCGAGGGAATAGGCAAAAAAGATAAAGAACGTGCCTCAATTCTAGATCGTCGCCCGACATTCTTTTGGCGAATCCCAAAAGAATCAAAAAGATTTTGGGGGATGGCGAAACTCGTATTATGTATGCGCCCTCCGCGAATTCTTTCTTTGAATGTCTGCAAAGAATATTGTCTTCTTGTCTGTCACAAGGCTGATTGAGCAACTGGCTCCGGGCAGAACCAAGGAGCTCAAACAGTCGCCGTCCCCCAAACCCCCTAAGGGCATTGATGTAAAAATCCGAGGACCTAAAAACCGCAGCGTGAGCCGCGGTCAAGGTCTCCAGACGACCGAAATCGAGCTGGAGTATCTGCAGGGTACCAACGAAATCAGTCTGTGTCAAGCATCTCAACTGTGATCACGACCACCGCCGATCTCAGAAAGCAAAACATTTTCGACAAAGATGCCGCGTGGAAAAAAAATGCGTTCCAATTCGTTTTTTGTTTCGATTTCCACCGTATCACGACGAATAGAAGCAATGTCGGCTTGCGTATAGCGCGAGGCGATCATGCGTAAACGACTCTGAATCGTTGGTCGAACGATCTTCATCACAAAATCCTCGCCGATGTTCTGCCAGATCATCGGAATCTGATTGATATCGAGGCGCAATAAAATAGTTCCTTCAATAGAAATACGCGTACCATCAGCCGATTGAGCAACGATGGGCGAATCACCAAGACCACGCACATTCTCCGGATTAAAATTTTTGCTGATGGAGTATTCGAGCGTCTGTGTATTAAACAATTTTGCTTTTTGCCAAAATGGAATCTTCAAATGCAGTCCTGGCGTCAGCACCTTACGAAGCACACCGCGTCCAAGATCGTAGACACAGGCAACATAGCCCGGCGGGACATAGATAAAAAGCCCTTTCAAGACATCCTCCATGACGAAGGAATACATCAATTTATCGAGGGAATCTGCCATATGAAATGCCAATGAAAAATCGTCCTTGCGGAAGGCATGCTACCAGAAAAGGGGGATTTCGTCAATGCAATGTATCGGGCCACCACATATTGCACAACCCTGGGTTCTGCGCTGTTAAGAATTGAATTGGTGACTTGAGACCAAGACTCCAATGAGGACGTTCGCCGTTGTACCAGAGGAGCCAGGTGATGAGTGCGTCATTGAATCGATCGACATTGA
>CALRHY010000045.1 GCA_943359495.1 Candidatus Uhrbacteria bacterium RIFOXYB12_FULL_58_10 | reverse complement strand
GCTTTCTGCATGGTCTTCATGTCAGAGACGCGCTTCGTGTCGCGCGCACGTTCACGGACATAGCTGAAGCTGGCAACCGCAGCCGTCAACAGCAAACCAATGATGGCAATGACGACAAGAAGCTCAATGAGGGTGAATCCTTGGAACCGATGACCACGAACACTAAAAGTTCTCATAAAAAATTATTTCTTTATAACATTCTCTTCCATCCCCGCGTAGGCGGGGATCCACGATGTCGGTCGTCAACCCGTGGATCCCCTTCTGCAAGGGGATGGACAAAAAAATCAAGACAAACTTTTATTTCGCCAGAGCATCAGTGGTTATTTCCACCTCTTCCGGAACGACTTCCACCCAGGTTGTTCCCGGGCGAAAAAAGACCTCTTCCTTCGTCTGCTTCGAAAAGAATTGCAGCCGCGCGCCGGCGGTTTTCTTTTTCCACTGGATCGCTTCGGCAAACCCATCGCGAAAGAGCGTCCCATCACCACTTCCGAGGCTACCGAGACGGAGACGTCCGACATCATCCAATACTGCAGTTTCTGCAGAAATCACGACGACGTTTGCTGCAATCTGGCGCTTGCCGTCACGATCGCTCGCTGCCGCACCGCCGACAAAACGCAGATACCGACCACCGACCGGATCCCAGCGCCAACGCACGGCATAGGAAAGCGTTGAAAAAGGAATACGAATTTCGCTGGTGGATGTAGCCGCTGCAGACGGATCAGCATCAACAAAATTCCAGGAAGAAAAGGACGCTGACGTATTCCAATCGCGTGCAACCAATGCTTTCTCCAACAATGCAGTGGAGGTGTACACATTATGCGGCGCATTCCGTGCCGTTGACCGCCAAAAATATTTGTCAGCAAAAAATTGGTTGAGGTCGTGGATCCCGGTTGCCGCGATCTTTGCCAGTGCATCCGGAGAACCACCAACATGGACATACATCGCATCTAGTTCACTGGCCCAATCCAGATAATACGGGCGAGCACTGCGGACTGGACCAATTTCTGCAATATCCCGTTGCACATCAAACACCGCAAGCAGTCGGGTAATACCGCCTTCAACCGGAGCCTCGAACACGAGAGACGCCCCAGAAATGCCGGAGAGCGGACGTGCATCGACATGATTCTCGACCATAACCGCTACCGGCCGGCTCGACGTCGCTGTTTCTCGAGGTGTTCCATCAAGTGGATTGCGGTCGGTCAAAAGAAGCGTACTCGTCGCTTGGGTTGTTGGTACCTCCATTTTTTTCGCAGCTGCTGATTGGTCGCTCGCGAGAAATCCAAGCATGGTTGCGCTCAACAAAACTGCAAAAGCGGCACCGACAACCACCGTCCAACCAATCGCTTTTCGAGAGAGGAATCGTTGCATAGAAGCATTGTAACAAAAAACGCCCCGAATGTGTCGAGGCGTTTTTTGAATCGTTCTTATTTTGCCGCGGCCTCACCTTCGGCTTTGTCGTCATCAGCCTTCTTTTTCTTTTCCACAACCTCGACCGCTTCGACAGAGGCTACGACTCCGCCTTCCAAGCTCTTCATTTCTTCTTCAGAGCGCGGTGGGGAAACCAAGACGATCACTTCGTCCATGTCCATGAGGAAGGTAATGCCTGCTGGTGCGACGATGTCTTTGGCGCGAATCACGTCTTCAAACGTTGCCAACGCAGAAATATCAACAGAAATAGAGTGGACCAAATCTCCTGGAAGACATTCCACTGGAATATGGTCGTGGTTTTTGACCAGCGTTCCGCCCAATCCTTTGACCGCTGCGGATTCACCGACGAAATCGACCGAAATATCCGTGGTCAGTTTTTCCTTCATGTTTACCTGAAGAAAATCGACATGGATGATGCGCTGACGGAGCGGATCCACCTGGGTGTCATGGATCAACACTTTGCAGGGTTCGCCATTATCAACAACCAAATCAACCAAGGTCGATTCCCCGGCAGAACGCAGGGTTTTATAAAAAGGAACGGCCTCAACTTCAACCGAACGACTCGGGACACCATGCCCGTACAAGACGGCGGGAATTTTTCCCTCGTCCAAAAGATGTTTTGCCGCCTTTTGTACTTTGGTGCGGGTTTTTACTGCTAGAGTCACGGTCTGTGTCATACAAAGCCCTCAGTTCTCGCGAAAACGAGATGGAAATTATGGAGTTGGATTCGGGAGGGTTTTTATCATATATCCCCCATCCCCGCAAGGCCTACAGGAATCGTTTGGGACTTTAGTAACCCATATTCGCACATTTTACAGGGATATCTTGCTCCCTACGCCATCTTCGGTCAACGAAAGCCGTGTCCCCTCACGCCGCGCAGCAATGCTTTCGAGCAACCCGACTGCGATCCATGTGGCAATCAAAGAGGACCCTCCGGCAGAAAGGAACGGGAGTGCGATACCGGTCACCGGTAGCAGACCGAGATTCATTCCGATATTCACGACGGCTGCAAGAAAAATGTTGAGCACTAGTCCCAGGGCCAAAAATGCCGGGAAATTGTCGCCGCTCCGTTCGGCAATGCGCACGGCACGGGAGAAAAAAAGGACAAACAGCCCGAACATGATCAAGACGGCAATGAATCCTAATTCTTCACCGATCACTGAAAACAAAAAGTCTGTTTGCGCTTCTGGGACAAACCGAAGCTGGCTCTGCGAACCAAAACCCAAACCACGACCAAACAACCCGCCGGCGCCAATAGCGATCTTTGCCTGCGTACTGTTGTAGCCTTGCGCAAGTGGCGCGCGGGAAGGATCAAAAAAAGTCTCGATACGCCCACGCTGGTAGTCTTTGAGCAAAAAAAGCCAGGAGATCGCTGCAATGAGGAGGACACCAACAACCATCGTCAAGAGATGCCGTCGTTTAATCCCGGCAATTAAGAGCAGAAAAAACCATAGGCTCGCCAAGATCATCGCGCCGCCGAAATCCGGCTGCCAAAGCACCAATATCGCAAGCAACGCCATCACGATACCAGAAGAAATAAGCAGCCTGAGTTCGCGAACGTGCGCATGCTTGCTCATGAACCTGGCCATGATCACGACCAACGCCACTTTCGCAAATTCAACCGGCTGCACGCCCCAACCGCCGATCAAGAACCATCCCTTTGTCCCGTTAATGGTTCGCCCGAAAAAGAGGACAGCTAAAAGCAAGACGCCCGCAAGGATATAGAGCAGCCGCGCATAATGGTCGAGCGCGCGATAATTAGCCATGGTGAGCCCAAATGCAATCATCATGCCAAGCCCGAGCGCGATCGCCTGTTTGATGACAGGCGCCAGCGTCGGCGGGTCGTGAGCCAACCCAACCGAGCCGATTGCAGCCAAACCAAGAAAAGAAAGAAGCGCTGCTGGGAGCACCAGCAGCCAATCAATTCTTGCGAGGATCGAAAGTGGACGAGACATAGCGGAAGAGCGAAACGCAAAACGCGTAATGCGAAACGCTGACACCGACAGGATTCGCGTTACGCGTTTCGCGTTTTGGAACGACCTGTGTTACGCGTTTCGTGTTTTGTTCTATTGCGCCATGTACACCTGCGAATCAAAAATGTTTATTTCCGGGATGACCTCAACTTTGGAGATGGCGGCAAGATCCTGCACCCAGACCACTTCCACCTGGCGCGTCTGACCAGTAGCCAGCTGTTGGAGATCGACTGCGTTCACCGCAGTCAGTGATGTACCACGGAAAAGGTTCACCAAAAAACGGATGGACCAGTAGCTGTACGACGAACGGTTGGTGACCGAGAAGGAAACACGGGAAATGACGCTTTTGCCATCTAGCGATGGTGTGGATGTAAACGCGACGTTTTGGATGTCGAGGTTGATGCGCGTATCGTGGAAGCGCACGTAGTCGGGAATCTCGTGGCGGTTGATGCGATGCCAACGGAGATTACCCATCTCATACCGCACATTGCGCAAACGCGTTGCACTATCTATCCCCAAATCAACAAACTGCTTGGTTTCGCCCGGAAGGATGAAGTTCGTTTTTGCGGTGGTTGTTGCACCATCTGCTGCAAAACGGCCGTCCCATTCGGCCCAAAAATCATCGTTCGCATTGGTTACTCGGACGGACGTATCAAAACGCCCCTGTCCCCCATCCAACACCTCCGCCGGCTTGACCGTCAATGCTTTGGGGAGAGCGGCTTTAATAGCATTCGGATTCACCAAACTTTGTGCAGCCGACCGTTCGAGGGCACGAGAAGAGGCGTCTTCGAGCAGATACAATTTCACCAGCATTCCTACAGTAAAAAGGAGGAATCCTACGCAGAGAACAAACAACATAACAGTCACCGCTTGGCGCATCTGCAGCTTATGCGTCACGAACCAATAACCAAAACGCAGCTGCTTTTCTGTCATGTGCTCGTCTTTCGGGAGGACGTTTGGATCCATAGTGGAGGTAGTATAACAAAAAAATGAGCAGGTAGCCCTTCGACTTCACTGGACGCTGCGCTCAGGGAACACCATTTCTCTCTTTGTCATTGCGAGGAAGCGTTGGGCGACCGCGGCAATCCAGTCGATAACGGACGTCGATCGCCGACTGGATTGCCGCGTCGCCAAGCGCTCCTCCCGTTCGAGGGTCTGAGGACCTCTCTCTTCGAGAGCCTGAGGGCTCCTCAGAGCCTCGAGCGGCAGGGTCTCGAAGACGCAATGACAAGTGATGTACAAAAAACACCGCTCCGATGTCCATCGGAGCGGTGTTTCCTGCTTTTTATAAAGGATTGTTTTTATCGCACAACCGCACGCCACACTTGGAGCTTGGCATCCCCTGTCCGCACGCCGTAGACAAAGGCGTCACCGGACGAACCAAGGACAACGGCACTGGTGTAGATCCGCGGAGAAACAATAGGATCAGTCGTTGTGGCACGATGGACGACGACCGGGTCAGCCGTCTGCTGATAGACACGCTTCCCTTGGTCGCCACAAGATGCCGTGCGGACGGTCAAACCATCCGTCGTCACGCCAACCGCAGTATTGGTCTGGGTCCGCATGCTGGCGCACCAGGCATCAATCGAAAGATCACGCACCGCATCAAACGTCTTCCAGTTTGTTTCGAAATCCTTGCGGATGGACGTCGTGTAGAGCGGACGAGCGACAAACATATTGCCGTTATAATCCGCACGAGAAACCTGCCAAGCATTCTTGGTGCGAATAAACGTCGCTACCGAAAACGCTTCGCCAGAAGGATGGATTGCATCGAGGTCGGCATACCACGGTGCAAATACCGCGTGCGCAGAGCCATCATCTTCCAAGAAATAATTTGCTGAAGAGCCAGCGACAATCGTCGCGGTCTTTACCACCGTTCCGGTGATGTAGACGTGATCCTGTTCCACAACCAAGGTGTGGAGTGGCTTGCTCCAAGAACCATATTTCTGCGAGCCATCCGTTTTGTACCAATGATAAATTGTGCGGCCATCTGGGCGCCACAATGGGCCATAGGCTTCTTCGCCAGTGACAGACGTTGCCATATCGCCAGCAGAACTATGCACCGGATCTTCCCAATGATTGGTCAGCACCGCACGTTCGCCGACACAGGTGCCAGTGAGACGCAACACCGAATTCACACTGTCCTTGGCCAGTTCGTGCCAGGCAGTAGATACTGCTGTTCCATCTGTTTTCAAAACGAAAACTTTAGAAGCAATCTGGCCTTTATAGCCATTTGTGACCTGTTCTTGCCAAACCAAATATACCCGCTCTTTGCAGGAAAAAACCTTCACATCGTCCTTTGCGGGGACAGTAGTGCCCCACGGAACGGGAAGTGCCGCAAGCAGAGTCTTTTGTACCGGCGACGTTGCAGCCTGCACCGGAGCAACAATAGAAACGGTCAAACTACAAACGATCACGGCAATGAGGAAACGGCGGAAAATGTTTGTCATAGAAACAAGACAGTATGCCAGAAAAAATCGATTTTGTCAACCTCTGCTATCAAAGATACCAATAGGCGCAAAGAAAGTGTCAAAAAAAGAGCACGTATCGAGGGATGTACCCTGACCGTGCTAGGTGACGAGCCGCAAGATGCCGGTTCGGCGGCGAGCATCACCAGAATCGTTTCGCGGCGTTTTGTCGATTCGCCGAAGCGGAGGGCTCGCCTGTGCCGTAACGAGCAGCACCCGCCAATCGGTCACGATTTCGACGCTGGTGATTTGACGAGCAAGGTAGGCATCGCGTAGCGAACAGTGTGCTTCACGGTTCTGTACCGCCAGAACCGCAAGCACGAATGCCACTCTGCCTCCACTCCGTTCTTCTCTCCGATCCGTATAGTATGCTGCGCTGCACTCCTCTCCGGGTCGGCGGAGCGTCACAACTGAACTATCGCAGAAAAGAGCGGCTCCTGCT
>CALRHY010000044.1 GCA_943359495.1 Candidatus Uhrbacteria bacterium RIFOXYB12_FULL_58_10 | reverse complement strand
CAAACGACACCTCCTCACCAAAAACGCTTTTTACTTTTTTACTATCCAATTTGAGATCTGCAGGAATAACAAACAGCGCGTGTTTTTTTGTTTTCGAACCGCGTAAGACTAATGCTTTAGCACCCGTCCGCAAATCCACGCCACGAATCCGCGCCGCATCTTCACTGGTCCGCGTCGGTTCATGGTGTGCCGTTTCAAAAACGCATCCATCCACTTTCAATTTTTCAATGATGCGTTCGTAGACGGTCATACCTTATCCCTTAAACCCAATGTCGTTATTCCCCGTCGGCGCGCTTGCCTCTTCAATTTTTCCAAAAGACGCTTCATATTTGCTGACGTTTTCGGAGAGCGCGGCAAGAATGCGCTTCATGTGACCCGGAGTCGTAATGATCTTCGCCACCATCTCCCCCACCGGCGGATGCACATTTGCAAACTCCAACACAAACTCTTCTTTCGTATGCAGCACGCGCATCATGTTTGCATACGCGCCCACGAGCATTTTCTGATCGGCGTTGATTTGGATGGGTTGCTGGTTCGGTTGTGGTGTTTCCATAGCACGTTCTCTTTTATTGTCATCCCAGCGAAGGCAGGAATCCACGGATAGAGCGGATCGGTCGATTCAACAAATGTCGAGATACAAATCCTTCCAAGTGGGATTCATTTCCTCGATAATCCGAAACTTCCACTCTCGATTCCAGCGTTTGAGACGTTTCTCGTGTTCCATGGCAACCATGACATCTTCTGCAGTCTCATAGTATACAAGACGCTTGATGTCGTGCGTTTTTGTAAAGCCGTCGATACCGCCTTCACGATGTTCGGCAACACGACGAACCAAATCGTTGGTCACCCCGACGTAGAGGGTTCCTTTTGTTTTGCTTGCAAGGATGTAGACGAAATAGCTTCGCATGTTCCTACTTTGTCATCCCAGACCGGGTTCAGGGATCCACGATGTCGACACCGATGCCGACCCGTGGATCCCTGCCTTCGCTGGGATGACAAATATGGAAGTGGATTTCTTAGTAGGTTTCCGACCACTCGTGATCACACTTGTTACACGCGTAATCAATTCTTGTTTGCATTGTAGCAGCTGGTTGACTTTCAAGTTTTCTATTGGCATAAGGGCCCAACTCCTTGGTTTCAACCGAACCACATTTAGGACATTTTTTTTCTAACATACTTCGGCAAACTATTAGTGAACAAAGAATTGAAATCTTTGACCTAACTCTTTGCCTGCACATCAATCGGTTCCTCTCCTTCTTTCTTTTCTTCAGATGCCGGAGCCGCACCCTCAGCTGGAGCACCTTGCGGAGCTGCTTGCTGCGCCGCCTGATACATCGCCGCGCCTACTTTTTGACCAGCGGTCGCGAGTTCGTCGGCGGCTTTTTTGATTGCTTCACCATCTTCGCCGTCTTTGACCTTTTTAAGCGCTTCCATTTTTTCTTCAATCACCTTTTTGTCTTCAGCATTTGCTTTATCACCCGCTTCTTTCAGCATTTTTTCTGTGGTGTAGAGAAGCGAGTCGGCATTATTACGAAGTTCAATGAGTTCGCGACGCTTCTTGTCTTCGGTTGCATGAATATCTGCATCTTTCTTCATGCGTTCGACTTCTTCTTTGGAAAGCCCAGAACTCGCGGTAATGGTGATCTTTTGTTCCTTGTTGGTCGCACGATCTTTTGCAGAAACATTCAAGATCCCGTTCGCATCCAAATCAAACTTCACCTCAATCTGCGGAACGCCGCGTGGTGATGGTGGGATGCCGTCAAGAACAAACGTGCCGAGCGTTTTGTTGTCTTTGGCGAATTCCCGTTCGCCCTGGAGCACATGGATCTCGACCTGCGGCTGGCTGTCTGCAGCTGTCGAAAACACCTGGCTCTTTGAGGTTGGGATGGTGGTGTTGCGGTCGATCAACTTGGTCATCACACCGCCCAATGTTTCCAAGCCGAGTGACAATGGCGTGACGTCGAGCAGCAACAATTCGCCCTTAATGTCGCCCTGCAAATTTCCGGCCTGGACTGCGGCGCCAATGGCGACCACTTCGTCCGGGTTCACGGTGATGTTGGGTTTCTTGCCGAAAAACTTTTCCACGGCCTGCTGAACAAGCGGCATGCGGGTCATCCCACCAACCAAAATCACTTCGTTGATGTCGCTGGTCGAGAGTTTTGCATCTGCCAATGCCTTCTTGCACGGCTCAAGCGTTTTCTCTACCAAGTCGCCGACAATCCGTTCGAGTTGTGCGCGCGAGAGCTTGATTAAAAGATGCTTCGGGCCGTTTGCATCGCTGGTGATGAATGGCTGGTTGATCTCCGTTTCTTGCGCAGTCGACAATTCGATCTTCGCTTTTTCCGCACCGTCTTTAATACGCTGCAAAGCCAGCTGGTCCTTGGAAAGATCAATCCCATCGGACTTTTTAAATTCGTCGATCACCCACTGAATCAAGCGCTGATCGAAGTCATCACCACCAAGATGCGTATCGCCGTTCGTCGCGCGGACTTCGACGGTGTTCTGGCTGTCTGCGGCGTTGTAGGCAATCTCGAGCACAGAGACGTCGAACGTTCCACCGCCGAGATCGTACACCACGATTTTCTCATCCTTCTTGCGGTCAAAGCCGTACGCCAATGCAGCGGCAGTTGGCTCGTTGATGATGCGTAGGACTTTCAAACCGGCAATTTCACCGGCGTCTTTCGTTGCCTGGCGCTGACTATCATCAAAATACGCCGGAACAGTGATCACTGCTTCAGTAATTTTTTCGCCCAATTTTTCTTCGGCATCTGCTTTGAGCTTCTGCAATACCATCGCCGAAATTTCCTGTGGCGAATATTCTTTGCTGTTCATGACGACTTTGACACCTTCGCCTGCCTTGACGATCTTGTACGGCAAAAGTTTTGCATCTTGCTGCACTTCAGCATCCGCCCAACGGCGGCCAATGAGGCGCTTCACCGAAAAAATCGTGTTCTCCGGATTCGTCACCGCCTGGCGTTTGGCGATTTGCCCAACCGTGCGCTCGCTCGTCTTCGCCACCGCAACCACCGACGGCGTGGTGCGCGCGCCTTCGCGGTTTTCAATCACTTTCGGCTGGCCGCCTTCGACGACAGCCATGCACGAGTTTGTTGTTCCAAGATCGATACCAAGAATTTTTGCCATACCATCAATGTTATTTCTTCACCGTCACCTTAATCGTCTTTGCTGCGGATTCGGTCCGTTTTGGGATGCGGATCACGAGCATGCCTTTTTCAAAATTCGCCTCAGCCTTGTCGCCATCGACGGGTGCCGGTAGCGCTACTTGGCGGAAGAACGAACCGTAGCGGACCTCTTTGCGGTAATAATCTTTCTCTTCCACTTCCTGCTGCTTTTCCGTTTCACCACGCACGGTCAACACATTGTTTTCAATGGAGATGCCGACGCGTTCTGGGTCAACGCCAGCCAGCGGTGACTCGACCATAACCGCATCTTTGGTTTCGTAGACATCCATTGCCGGGACAAACGTCTGTGCCCCGCCGCGGACCATCGGCACATCGGAGAAGGCATGCTTCTCCAAATCCTCAAACGGATCAAAGAACGGCGACCATCGGATGAGAGACATATGAAGAAAAATTATTATTTTCCAACAATCACCTTCGCAGGGCGGACAACACGATCACCCATTTGATAGCCCGATGCGACTTCGCGGACCACAATACCCGGCGTTCCTTCGGTATCCCCAACTGCCTCATGGCGCGTTGGATCAAATGGTTTGCCAAGCGCAGAGAAAGATTGGAGTCCGTATCGGCCAAGAATGTCGCTGAATTGTTTATTGATAAACCCAATACCTTGTACCCAACCCAAGGCTCGCTGCTCTTCGGGGACATGCGTCATCGCTTGCTGCAAATTATCAAGGACGGGGAAAAATTCATTCAAGAGCGACATGGTGGTGTATGCAGCAATTTCTTGTTTTTCTTTTGCCACATCCTTTTCCCGATTCTGATAATCGGCCATCGCTCGCTTCCATCCCGATAAATATTCGGTACACTTTACGCAATCCGCCGTTGCTTCAGGCGTTACTGCGACTTCTTCGTTTTGCATTGTTTCGTCTGCCATAGTCATGATGCAAATGCTTCTTCAAAAAGATGTTGTGTCGTGTCGAGGAGTTCGATACAGCGTTCGTAATCCATGCGCAGCGGCCCCAAGATCCCGACCGCGCCGCGCAAGCCGCCGCCAATCGCGCATTGCGTGATCACGGTGCCGCACTGGCTGCCAAACGGATTTTTTCGCCCAAGCCAGACCGTGATATCGGTGCCCACCCGCGGGTAGACCTCGGCCACAATATCGTCCAGGCGATCAATCAATTCCGAAAAACGTACGACACGGCCAAACTCTTGAAACTCCGGCTGACTAAAAAGATGCGACAATCCGGTGTAGTACAAATGCCGCGGGCCGAAGGCGACGATCACTGCCTCGTTCGCATGCTCAGCAATATGCTTGGCTACCGACTTCACCGCCTCTGCTGGCACCTGCCGCTCTTCGGGCATACGCAACTTCCGTTTCCGTCCGCGCTCTTCACCAGTCGGACGAGACGCAAGCACAGTGTCCACAAACAATTGGAATCCGCGCTCACTGGGGATACGACCTGCCGAGGTATGCGGCTGTTCAATCAACCCCAGCTCTTCAAGCGCCGCCAATTCATTCCGAATGGTCGCCGAAGACAGGTCAAAACCATACCGCTCAATCAGGGTGACAGAGCCAACTGGTTCTGCAGTTTTCACGTATTCACGGACAACGGCAAAAAGCACGTCCTTTTTCCGCGTCTCCAATCCTGCGGTTTCCATATTAGCACTCTCCAAAAATGAGTGCTAATGGCAGTATAAAAAGGGTTGGGGAATGCGTCAAGGGGAAGGGGGGTTAAGATAATTAAAATCCATTATGATTAAATTGTTTTCACTTCTACTTTACTCATAAAATCAACTACCGCCGCATCTACAATAATATCCTTTTGAGTTAGTGATTGTTTTAAAAACAAGCCCTCAAACGAAGAGCAACGACTAAGTGCTACGTAAGTTTGACCGTGTGTAAATGCTCCGGTACCTAAATCCACAACGGCAGAATTATAAGTTTTTCCTTGTGACTTATGGATGGTAATTGCCCACGCAAGTCGTAAGGGAAATTGTGTAAAGCTAGCTACAGTTTCTTGCTCAACTTTTCTAGTATCCCTGTTGTAGTGATATCGTTCTTTCGTCCACTTATGTTCAGATACGGAATATATAATTCCGTCAATATTAATTCGTATTAAATCAGCTGACAAAGAATCTATAATCCCGATAGTTCCATTAACCCATCGTTTTTCAGGATCATTGTTTAAGCACATAACTTGCGCTCCTTTTTTCAAACAGAGTATTCCATCCGCTGGAAAACTCGACGACTCAAAATTACCGGAAATTTTTGCAGAGTATTCATGCTTTTTTTCGTTTATTTGATTTAATTGTCTGTAATTTTCATTATCAGCAATACCGTTAGTAGAAGTTAAAGTTATAATACCTTTTTCAGGAATTTGATTTACTGCTCTTTGATTCAAAACAGAAAGGGTTGCATCGTCAACTTTACCTTTTCTAACCATGTCTAGAAGGTTTCTAAAGGATTGATCTTGTTGACGGAATACTTCCATCAATTCAAAAGTGTTTAATTTTGAATTTTTCCATACATCTGCATTAAAAAAATAAAATCCTCCGAGATTATGTGCAAAATATTCCTGGAGTGCTCTATCAGACACAATGGGCTGCAGTTGATACAAATCGCCAAAAAATACCATCTGTGCTCCACCAAAAGCAATATCATTACCGCGTGCTTGTCGTAACAAAAAATCAATAGCGTCCAACATATCTGCACGAACCATTGAAATTTCATCTATGACCACTGTGTCGATGTGACGAAGAAGAGTTTTGGTTCCTTCTGCGAGATTTAACTTGCTTTTATCAATGAGTCCAAAAGGAAGTTTGAATAATGAATTTAGAGTTTGAGCACCTATATTTAGAGCAGCGACGCCTGTGAAAGCACCGACAATCAACTTCTTATTTGACTTGCTCTTAAAGTATCTCAATAATACCGATTTACCAGTCCCCGCTTTACCAGTAATAAAAAAATGTTCTGTACTGTTTTCTATTTTTTCAAATAGATTTTCTTGTTCGGCACTTAGTTTAATATCATCTATCTCTAATTTTTCATTCATCTTCTGCGAATGTCTGTCTGGTCTGTACCCCGTACACTAGACACACTTTCTCGATTTGCCCCATCATATGAACCATATGGGCAAACACGTCGACAAAGTGAAAAAAGAGGAAATACTCCTCGATATCAAGAACGGCATGAAGGTCTCTGACGCATCGGTAAAACACTCGGTCTCAACGGTGACCATCTACGGCTGGATGAAAG
>CALRHY010000043.1 GCA_943359495.1 Candidatus Uhrbacteria bacterium RIFOXYB12_FULL_58_10 | reverse complement strand
CCGCCTCTGTTTCCTGTTCCTGCAAACGACGGTACCATTCGCGCAGCGTCCGTGCGTAATGGCGGCGCCAGGTTTCGACATCCAAAATCTCAAAGCCACACGCTTCCATGATGACTTGTGTGTGTGGCACGTTGTCTAATTCGCCGCCTGGAAAAATGTATTTGGAAATAAAATCACCACCAACGCGTTCGTCTGTGGAACGACGGACGGTAATGCCGTGGTTCAATAACAATCCACCTGGCTTGAGTGCCTGCTGTAGCGCGGTGAAATACGCAGGATATTTTTTGATTCCGACGTGCTCGTACATGCCAATTGAGGCAATTTTATCGAATTGATTTGCCGGTAGATCGAGATAATGCCGCTGTTCGATAGTGATACGATCAGAAAGACCGGCCACGCGAACCTGTTCCGTTGCGAGGTCAAACTGTTTTTGTGACAACGTAATGCCGTGCGCCCGGACGCCATAGTGTTGGACCGCCCAAATGACCAACGCTCCCCACCCACAACCCACATCGAGAAACAGCTCATTCTTTTGCAGACGCAGCTTGCGGCAGATAAGATCCAACTTTTCTTCCTGTGCCTGATCTAACGTCATCTCTGGCGTTCGAAAGTAGGCGCAGGAATAGACCATACGCTTGTCCAAGAGCAGTCGATAAAAATCATTGGACAAGTCGTAGTGGGCCTGCACGTCACGGGTGTCGTCGCTTCTTGTGTGCTTGCCGCTCCCACCCATCTTGAGAGCGAAGCGTACTTTTTCGCGTCCAGGAATTTTGACCGTCCGCAAATAGCGTGCAAGAGCGATTGCTGCTTCGATATTTCCTTCAAAGTCGACGTCGTTTTTTACATACGCATCGCCAAACGCGGCGACATCAGCACTGCGCGCCAAGCGAGAAAATGCAGCATCGCTCCGGAAGATCAAGGTAAAATCGCGTTTTGGCCCCCACGAAATTTCCGTCCCGTCCCAAAGACGAACAGCAAACTGTTTTGTTGGATGGTCGCGAAAGAGACGCTCGATCAATTCCTTGGCGACTGCTGTCGTAGGCATAAAAAATATTTACACGCTTTTTTTCAATACGGCGAGATAGGCATCGGGTGGTATATCGACGTGACCCGTTCCAGCCATACGTTGTTTTCCTTTTTTTTGCTTGTCTAACAACTTCTGCTTGCGCGTCCAATCGCCGCCAGACATTTTTGCCAACACATCCTTTCGAAATGGCGCAATACGCTCTGATGCGATGACTTTTCCACCAATACGTGCTTGCAGCTTTACCTCAAACTGCTGACGTGGCACCGTTTCTTTCAATGCTTCAACCATCGCGCGACCAACACGATAGGCTGACTCTCGCGGGACAAGCGTAAACAATGCTTCTTCCGCCTCTTCAGCAACCAATATTTCCAATCGAATAATATCCCCCTCTCGATAGCCAAAAAATTCGTAATTCAAGGATGCGTAGCCCGAAGAGACACTTTTCAAACCATCATAAAAATCCACCAAAATTGCAGCGAGTGGAATTTCGAAATGTAAAATAGCACGTCGTGCATCCGTCGGCGCATCACGACTCACCACCGACGAATCTCGACTTTCCGCCTTTAATTCACGCAATCCAAAATATTCGGTATTTTTGTAGATACCGCGCTTTTGGCTGGCGAGTGCCATAATGCCGCCGATAAAACGCGCCGGCGTCACGATATCTGCCTTTACCCACGGTTCTTCGACCGTGCCAACGCGTGATTGATCAGGAAATTCTGACGGCGCGGTAATCGTCTGCATACTCCCGTCGGTAAGACCAACGTGATACGCGACGGACGGAATCGTCACCACGAGATCCATGTTGTATTCGCGACGCAAACGCTCCTGCACAATTTCAAGATGGAGAAGACCGAGCAGTCCACATTGGAACCCGAACCCAAGCGCTCCAGAATGTGCTGGAGTAAAAATCAGCGCCGCATCATTCAGCTTGAGCTTGAACATGGCGGAACGCAGACGCTCAAAATTGGAACCTTCTTTTGGAAAAATGCCGGCAAAGACCATTGGTTTCACTTCTGCGTACCCAGGCAGCGCCAGACTTTCCGATCCCGGACGCACGACCGTATCACCAACGCGGACGTTTTCAATATCTTTTTGCCCAGTCACGATATAACCGATCTCCCCAGCACTGAGGGTGTCTGCCGCCACGGAGTCCGGACGGAAATATCCGACTTCCAGAACTTCGCCTTGGACAGAGGTCGCACACATTTGGCCGATGTCTCCGAGACGAAACATTCCATCCACCACGCGGACGTAGGCAACCACACCTTTGAACTCGTCGTACTTTGAATCAAAAATCAAAGCGCGGGGTGTTGCGTCTGCTTTGCCAGTCGGTGACGGGATGCGCGCCACAATCGCTTCCAAAATTTCCGGAACACCCACACCAGTCTTTCCGGATGCTTGAATCACTTCTTCTGGTGCACAACCGATGAGCTCGACAATTTCTGCAATCGTCTTTTCAACTTCCGCATTTGGCAGATCAACTTTATTGACGACTGGAATGATTGTCAGCCCCTGGTCTACCGCAAGATACAAATTGCCGAGGGTTTGCGCTTGCACACCCTGCGTCGCATCGACGAGAAGCAGCGCACCTTCAACAGCAGCCAGCGATCGTGAAACTTCGTAGGTAAAATCCACGTGGCCTGGCGTATCAATCAAATTCAACTGATACGTTTTATACGTCATCCGCGCCGGTTGGAGTTTAATAGTAATCCCCCGTTCCCGTTCCAGATCCATGGTATCAAGGAGCTGATCGCGCATCTTTCGTTTGTCGACTGTTCCCGTACATTCCAAAAGCCGGTCCGCCAGCGTGGACTTGCCGTGATCAATATGGGCAATAATGCAAAAATTTCGGATGTTGGACTGATCCATACAGAATGAAGCAATACTACCAGGCAAAGGCGGAAAACAAAAATCCCCGAGGAATCTCGGGGATTGTCGTGTCGTGTTTACGGATCTGGGACGATGTAGGTCACGCGCGTTTGAAGACCACTCAACCGTGCCCCAAGCGAACCACTATTGAACACGGCTCCAACCTGGAGTTCACTTATGGATCCAATTTTCAAATTCGGCACGGCAAAGGATGTCGTGGATAAGGTGACCGGTACCGTTCCAACTGGGACATTGTACGGCGCACTGTCAACACTATCGATTCCGTTCAATCGATAAAAGACACTCATGGATGACGTCAATAGCCCCTGCTGATTTGTTGCAGGACATAGTTCAAGCGATGCACAAGGAATGACATCAATATTTGTCACAAATGCATTTGCTGGAATATTTGCCGAAGCAAGATCTACGAGATACGAATCGCGAGCGCCGGGAGTCGTTGTATACACATAATCTGTTAGTCCATTACATGTACTTGAGCTGATCACCTGGACCACTTCAAAATTTTCCGTATACACACCTGACGAATCGTAGAAATCCCACCCCTTATATGTTCCATCCTTTTGTAGAGGCGTTCCGCTGGCAACAACAGGAACGGCATAGTTCATGGTTGCAGCAATTTTACTCATGCGAGCACCAGACGTACCAGATGCGTATTGGACTCCAATTTCAAGTTTTGTCCCCGACACATACGACAAAAACAAATTATTAAATACCGAAGAAGCGAGGGTAACTGGGATCGTTCCTGTGACTTTATAGTTCCCCTTCAGAGCGCTATCTTGACCGTTATATCGATAAAAAACGTTGATTGTTGAAGAAACTGCAGAAATGGGAGTATTTCCCGAAGCACAAGGAGTGATGGTAATTTTTGTTATCGTACTGGTAGGAATTGACGCCGTGTTCACCACATAACTCTCCCGCGTATTAATTGGACTTGTGCTAGAAGTAAACACGTAATCTAGTGTCCCATTACACACTGGTTCATCGACCGCTGTATACCCGCTCCCGCCCCATGCAGTATGAAAACCATCTGCTTTCGGAAGGAGACTTGCTGTCAGTATCGCAAAGGCATTTTTGGTTAAATTCGGAGAAAAAAAGACAATGATTCCGATAACGCCAGCCAAAGTACCGAAAGATGCTACCAAACGATGCCTCCAAATCGACGAAAGTGCCTTCATAAATGGTTGTGAGAGAGTGATTCTCTATTAACCATTTTGTATATTATTACTCTAGTTACCAATCAAATACATAGTGTATAACCGCCTACCCCATATCCGTCGCGTCTCCAATCCCAAGCGGTTTGCTGATCTTGAGCGCCTTGCGTTTCCATGAAGCAAGGAAAAGAGTAGCTTCTTCGCTTCGCAGCAGCCGCATGATAAGGAAAAAGCTGGCGATACTTAGAACAAATGCGACGACCGCTTGAACAAAAACCCCAAGGACAGTCCGGTCGCTAATGAATTGAACAGCAAGAAACAACCCGGCGCGGGCAACGAAGAGCGCGACGATTGCGCCACAGCCGGTCTTAAGGATCGAAAAGAAAATACGACGGCCGTCGAGGCGTCCGTACAGATGATGGAGGGCGATTGCCAAAAGAAACAGTTGGACAAACGAGGCGATTGAAAAGGCGAACGGCAGCGCCAGCATCCGAATATCTTCAATGCCTCGAAGGCGCAAAAAGCCGATCAACGTGGGCGAGATCGTTGGATGCACATTGAGATACGCGAGGACACCATACGCACTCGCAACGTATATAAGAACTGCAATCGTCGAAATGACCACCGGAACGACCGTATTTTTCAATGCATAAAACGCCCGCGAAAACAGTGGGGTCAAACCTTGTGCCCACAAAGACGTCGCAAAAAAGGCCAGTGCTGCTGCGGCAAGGCGTGTTTCATCCCAAGAAAGTTTGTCCGTCCCAATGATGAGGCGGATGATGTGGGCGCGCAAGACAATGGTGATGGCCCCGACAGGCAAGAGGAAGAAAAGGATCTGCCGACTCGTCCGCGAAAACAATTCAAGGAACCCGCCGCGGTCGCCACGCGCCAGCGTTTGCGAGAACACCGGGAAGACAGCAATCGCAAATGACGTTCCGAGGACACTCACTGGCAGCGCTTCAACGTTCGAGGCGAGATTGAACAACGCGACCGAGCCGGAAACGAGCATCGAACCGATGATCGAGCCAATAAGCAGTGAGATCTGCGAAATATCAATCCCCCAAATGCGCGGGAAAAAAAGCCGCCAAACATTGCGAACACCCGGATGCGACAGACTGAAACCGCGACGGACGCGAAAACCAAAGAGGACAGCCGAAATTCCTTGTACCGCGGCGTGTCCGAGCGCACCGATTAAGACGGCCCACGACACGAAATGAATGTCCCCTGTCTTGCCACCAACCACGATTCCGATGATGATGGATAAGTTATAGACGAGCGGCGCGACCGCTCCGGCAAAGAAATGTTTGCGCGCATTCAAAAGGCTACCGAAGACGGAAGAAAGAGCGAAGAAAAAGGGCGAAAATGCCATGAGACGCGTGAGCGAAATCGCCAAAGCAAGTTTTTCTCCGGTAAAGCCAGGCGCAACCAATCGTGTGAACGGCCCGGCAAAAACAATAATCAGTCCCGAACAAACACCCATGACGACCGTGGTCATGGAAAAAATACCGGAAGCAATTTTCCAGGCTTCCCGTTTGTCGCGTTCGTACCACTCAGCAAAAACAGGGATGAAAGCGACGGACAGCGTTCCAAGAATCAACAGGTTGTACAAAAAATTTGGGACCTGGAAAGAAGCGTAATAGGCATCTAGCGTATTCCCGACACCAAACGCGCCGACCAAAAGCCGCTCACGAAACACGCCAAGAATGCGCGAAAGAAGAGACGACGCTCCAATAAGGATCGCCGCCCCGGTCACGGATTGCTGCTCGCTCGAGAAGAGGCGTTTGAACGCAGTCACCATGGGTTTCTATTCACGTTCTTTGGCTCCGCGACGCAACAACAACCAAACGATGGTACCAACGATACCCGCACCAGCAAGCAAAGCCGCCCACAATTTCCAATTACCAATATTGAAAAAACTGATGGCGAGATGCAGCATTGGTCCTTGAATTGTTTTTCCGTCGAGTGTGGTCACGGTCACACCAACTGTATACGAACCAGATCCATGAAAGACATGCGTAAATATATCTCCGGTGCCTGTCGCACCATCACTCGTCTGCCAGGCGATAAATCCTTGCGAGGAGTTGGCGCCGACAACCGTAAAGCGATAGGTATTCCAAGAAAGACGCGCTGTGCTCACACTCACGTCATTAATGGAAGTTGCCCCAGAAACACCAATCGCGTCGCTTGTAGCATCAGAGGAAACAGCCAAGGTCGTTGATGCACCCTCGACACTCCCGTCGACACCAACAGCAAGCGCGTTGACTGCGGTCGTTGCTGATGCTTGTGCGGTTGCTACTGTGGATGGAACAGTCGTTGCCGGTTTTGCAACGCTTTTTGGCGGTGTTGTCACCGTT
>CALRHY010000042.1 GCA_943359495.1 Candidatus Uhrbacteria bacterium RIFOXYB12_FULL_58_10 | reverse complement strand
ATATCAATTTTAACGCCGGGTCGTTGACCGATTCTGTGCGCATGCGCTACGAAGATTATCTGCGCCTCGAACAACCTGTCGTCGCAGAAATCACCAAACCTACATAACCATGGCCAAAGATTTTTACAAAACCCTCGGCGTTGCCCGTGATGCGTCGCAAGACGACATTAAGAAAGCGTTTCGGACGCAGGCGCATAAGCACCATCCAGATAAGGGTGGTGAAGAGGCCGCATTTAAGGAAATCAACGAAGCTTACCAAGTGTTGGGCGACGAAAAAAAGCGGGCGCAGTACGATCAATACGGCAGCGCCGCGTTTGATCCAGGCGGACCGTTCAGTGCAGGGCAGCAAGGCGGCGGAGGCTTTGGTGGATTCGGTGGGTTCCAGCAGAATATCAACATGGAAGACCTTGGCGACTTGTTCGGCGATGTCTTTGGGTTTGGTGGTGGACGACGCGGGCAGCAGCGGGCGCAGGGGGAAAATATTGAAGCAGACCTTAGCCTGACCTTTGAAGAAGCGGCACGCGGCGTGGATCGCGATGTCGAATTGTATAAAATGGTGCGCTGCAGTCATTGTAGCGGTGGTGGTGGCGAGCCGGGTGCAGAGAAAAAAACTTGCGAGACGTGTAAAGGGGCTGGCCAGATCGCGCAAACGCAACGGACGGTTTTCGGGGTCATGCAGACGCAGCGGGTCTGCCCAGAATGTCATGGTCAAGGAAAAAGTTTTACGAAACGGTGCAGTGTGTGCACGGGAACAGGCGTGCATAAAGAGCGTGCGCATGTCCGTATCTCCGTCCCAGCAGGGATTGAAAGTGGTGAGACCTTGCGCGTCAGTGGCGAGGGGGCTGCAGGATTGCACGGCGCACCGGCCGGCGATTTGTATCTCCATATCCGCGTCAAACCGCATCCGCACTTCACACGCGACGGTGATGATCTTGTGGTAAAAAAAGATATCGGGTTTACCACTGCTGCGCTTGGTGGAGAGATGGCTGTCGAAACGTTGGATGGCAAAATGACCGTGGACGTGCCGGCGGGCATTCAATCAGGCCAGGTCCTTCGTGTTCGTGGAAAAGGATTAGTTCACCCCCGTCGCAGTGGGAAAGGGGATTTGCTGGTTGAAATTACTGTTTTGACGCCGAAGAAGCTTTCCAAAGAACAGCGGCGTTTGCTTGAGGAATTGGAGTTATCCTAAACAAAAATTCTTTCCATCCCCTTGAAGAAGGGGATCCACAACATCGGTCTCGAAACCGTCCGACATTCTTTTGGCGAATCCCAAAAGAATCAAAAAGATTTTGGGGGAGGGCGAAACTCGCTGGGATTATAAATGCGCCCTCCGCGAGTTCTTTCTGCAATGTCTTTTAGTTAAGACATTGCACCCTGAGCCTGTCGAAGGGCTGCCTTTAGCAACTGGCTCTGGGCAGAACCAAGGAGCTCAAACAGTCGCCGTCCCCCAAACCCCCTAACGATATCGGTTGGATGTGCTATTTCCAAAGGGCAAGAATCACCCCCATGACGACCAATGTGACGATGTAGTAGCCGTTGTTTAAGAGCCAGAGATTCCAGCTCTTGTTTTCCCACAAAACGCTGCCGAGGGTGACCGGTGCAACGAATCCAAGCCAGCTCCAGAAGCCGACCGTCATGCCGACGATGAGATACGTGGTGTGGATGTATGTGCTGGTGACGAAGAACAGACTGTGTGCCAAGACAAAACTCATAACTAAAGATCCGACGAACATAAGTCCGTAGTTCATTGCCATGCTTTTGCCTTTTGCTGCGGCAATTTTCTCTGGTGTCATGCCCATGAGTGCCATCCATGGTTTGCCAAACAGCGGGCCGTACCACAACGAGCCGATAATCATGCTGGCGACCGCGGCGACGAGTACGGCGAGGTAATTGACGGGGACTGTGGGCATACAGAAGAGTGAGAAGAGTAGGTTGGTGATAGTCTAAACGGAAAGAGGGTATCAGACGAGCGGTGTGCTATACTTTGTTTGTTCCTTTTTTCTCCCATGCCTTCCATTGACCTTGGTGCCATTGCTCACCAGCTGAGTCAGATTAACGTGGCGAGCCCAACGTGGGATTTATTCATCCTGCTGTTTTTTGTAATCGGCTCGTTTGTCTACGGATTGTCGATGGGGCGCGAACGTGTCGTCATGCTGATTGTTGCGGTGTACATGGCGCTCGCAGTCGTCAACACTGCCCCGTACATCAAGACTTTTTCAGCGAATGTTCATTTCAGCAACGCCTTTGCTTTTCAGATCACCACTTTTGTTGGCGTTTTTCTATTACTCTTTTTCTTTGTTTCAAAGAGTGCTTTGGCCAGGAGTTTTAGTTTGGGAGATCAAGGAAAGTGGTGGCAGGTGCTGACCTTTGCCATCTTGCATGTCGGCTTGCTTACGAGTGTCGTTTTGTCGTATCTTCCAGATAGTGCGTTAGGTCACTTGATGCCTGTGACCCGTCAAATCTTTACCAGTGATATTGGACGTTTTTGTTGGATTTTGTTGCCGATTGTCGGGATGATTTTGATTCGTGGAGAAGCGAAGGAATAGTATGAGGCCGACAAGCATGGTGCAGCCTTGCGAAATGCGGGCTTTTTTGTTACGAATAGGACTTCGTTGTGTATAGATAATTAGAAATCCGCATGGACGCCAGCAGATTTCAACAATTTTACGAAACGCATTTCGACAAGATTTATCGTTTTGTCATTTTGCGGGTGGGGGATCGAGCGCTTGCTGAAGATCTCGTGTCAGAGATTTTTATTAAGGCGTTACGCGCGTTTGAAACCTACGACGAAGAGCGCTCCAAATCCAGCTGGATTTATACGATCACGCGGAACCATTTGGCGAATCACTATCGTACTGTCGGCCGGGTGGTGAACGAAGAGGATATTGAAGATCTGCCTATCCCAGGCAAAGATTTCGCCGAGAGCGCAACCGTGCATTACGATGTGCAGACCATGCTTTCTGCTCTCGAAAAATTTCCGAAAGAGAAACAGACATTGATTCGTATGAAGTATTTGGAAGAACTGAGTTACGAAGAGATGGCAGAGCGTCTTGGTAAAGAAAAAGGAGCTTTGAAAGTCGCAACGTTTCGTGTCATGCAAGAATTACGAGGTGTTTTAGAAGGGAAAATATAAATATGTTGTCTTGGTTTCGTGAGCGAATGATTTGGATACGATTTCGTCGGATGATCGCGCCGCGACGTTCGTTTCGTAATGAACTGTGGCGTTCATTGAAGGCGGAAATGCAGCCTGCATATGCGCAAGGATCTTTTTTCGCATTCGTACGCGTCGGCGTCCCCGCGTTGATTGTTTTGTTGGCGCTTGGTGGAACGGGAGCCTACGCATACGAAAGTGAGAACGTGACTCCAGAGCATCTCCTGTATTCCGTCAAACGCGTCGTAGAAAGGGTAGAAGAAACTGCGGTTTCGTTGAGTCCCCAGGCAAGTATTGCTGCGCGTTCTCGTCGCGTAGCACATCGTTTGAATGAAGCACAAAAATTGCAACCAGGAACAGAAGTTTTTGCGCAGGTGCTTGCCGATGTCGATAAGGAGCTTGCCCAAACAACCGGGAACACACCTACTAATGCGTCCCGTAGCATTGTTCGTAAGATTGACGAAAACACGTTTGGTAATCTAGAGACGATTGCGCAAAAAGATCCAGAACGGGCGTTGTCGACGATTGAACAATTCATCGTCAATGACGCGGAGCGTATTGAGCGCTTTTTGCCAGAACAGCCGAGCGAAACGCAGCGCCAGTTCGTTACAGATCGTTTGACCCGTCGCCGGAACGCGCTCGAAGCGCTGAATCCGATGGCTGGAATGATTCCCGCGCCACTTTTGCCAACGCCGGTCGAACCGAATGAAGAACGGCCATCACCAACCGTCTCGTCAAAGGAGCCTGGTCTTCCTAGCCAAACCATGCCAACAATGCCAAGGAATACTGAACCAGGTATTTTACCCAAAGGTGAACCTTCTCGATTGGTGAACACGCCGTCATTCGTTTCACCCACCATTCCAGGAGAGGTAATGCTAGAGCCATATCACCCCATTGCGCCGGTACCGAGTTTGCCAACGGCTCCTGTGGGGAACATGAATGCCCCGGTCGCGTTGCCGCCACACGAACCGTTGCCGCAACCAGTACCGACGGCACCGGTGAACACCACGCAACTTTTTCCGCATCCGGAAAGCATCAATGGTGTGCCATGGTCCAAGCTTGTGCCAGAAGTGCGTGTACGGTATTACCGGGAATATCTCTTGCGATTGCAACAACGGACACAAACGCAGATGAGTCCAACACCAATTACAACAATGAACGGTATTCAACCGAAATAATCAACAAAACATCTCCGACAGCGGAGATGTTTTGTTTTTGTGGTATACTTTTTAGTACATATGCGTCAACGCAGGTCTGGTGTGGTACGGCCGTTTGTTCGCGCGCTTGGGGCGGCGGGAATTTTTTTTGGCGCGCTTAGTGCATTGCCAGTGTTGGCACAGAATTGGAATCCTGCACCAGGCACTGTACCGCCGGGAAATAATTTGCCTGGCCCCATTTGGAATGCGAGTGCTGCCGGATTTGTTGGACCGCAATCGGCAAGCCTATACATCAATGGAGATGGTATTTTTGGCGGCACACTGACCGTCGCTGGTTTGACGCAACTCGACGGCGGCGTGACGGTGTCTGGCGGAACGTTGCTCAGTAATGATCTGGTGGTTTCTGGTTCTTCTGGTTTGGGCAACTATACTCCGGACCCCTTGCTCGCACTGACGCTGCCGCAGGTGTACATTGGTGATGGAACGAAAGGAACGATTATTGGTTCGTATCAAGGGCAACAAACACAAGTACCTGCCGGTGATATTTTTACAGACGGAACAATCACGGCTGGCGGCCTCAAGATCGGTAATAATGCCGGGATAGGGAAAGTGCTGACTTCGGATGCGAACGGTGTCGCAACGTGGCAAACGACAACGAGCGGCTGTTCGAGCGGCGTCTTCCACCATCTGACCGTCGGAACATTCGATGGTCATATTGTTTCCGGTGGCTCGTCAGGTTATGCGGGAGCAGACCAAGCCTGCGGCCAAGGCATGCACATCTGTACTCCCGATGAAGTGCTGCATACGGTGATCTGCGCGGCTGCGTCGCTTCCGTCCGGACAAAGTACCTGGATAGCCAATGGTGCTCCAAGTTTTACTGCACCGGCGGCGAACGACTGTGCTGGATGGACATCAAATAGCAGTAGTGCGTACGGCAGTTTCTGGCAATTTTCCGGCGCATCCGGTGGTTATGGTATCACAACAACTTGTAATCTTTCTCTCAAAATCGCCTGCTGTTCCTAACCTATGATGCGTCCTTTTTTGAAATACTTCGTTTCATTCAGCGCCTTTTTTTTCTTGTCGCTCGGCATTTTTCCCACTAGCGCGTTAGCATTGGGGACATGTACTGCAGCGCTGCGCGGCATCGCTTCTTTTGCTTGTCCAGGGACGCCGACGCAGGATGTTTGTGGCATCGCGCCAAATTACTCATGCTATGTAAATGCCGGCGAGCCGGTCTGCGGTGCGAATCAGGCCTTTGATTGTAATACCTGTTCCTGTACCTGCGGTGCCGGGTTTACGAATTGTGGCGGCACGTGTGTTGCAAATTTGCAATGTCCGGCAGGTCTCACTGCAAACACGTGCGCGCAGACGTGTACGACACCCTATGTCCTGCTGGCGCCACCTGCACCACAAAGCGGCGGGGTGAATGTCATTGGAGATATTCACAGTACAGGCGGCGATTTGTATCTTGGAAATGGCAAATCTGTTCGTGTTGATGGAGGAGGAGCGACTAGTTTGTATTTCGGGAATTGGGGCGTTGGTGCGAGTGGTTTTGATTTGAATGTTCAAGGAAATTTTTATGCCAGTAGATATATTGGAGACCTTTTTTTGGATGACGGCGCGACGATCCGTCTTGATAATAAATACGCGCCAACGACACTGAATATTACGAACGGCGATGGTGCGGGAGTATTTTTGAATGTTGGGGGTGCTGTTGCGGCAGATACTATTGATGTAAATCAAGCAATCACCGCCTCTACATTCTGTATTGGCGCCAGTTGTATTTCCGCCTGGCCATCAGGTGGAGGAGGGAATGGCACTATTACAGCGGTCACAGCAGGGACGGGTTTGACCGGCGGCGGAAACACTGGAGCAATCCAACTTGCGGCGGACACTACATATTTCAACACGCAGTACATCAATGCATCAGGCAACGATATTATGAGCGGTTCGCTGACCGCGAATGGATTGTTGTCGACCACAGGTGCAGCATTTGGCGGATACGGACTGGATGCGACGTGGAAGATCAGTGCACCGAATGCGTATCTTGGAAACGGGGTGAGCGGAACGATTATTGGTGCAGGGTCTGGCCAGAACGCCGGAGATATCACGACCGACGGCGTGCTGTTTGCAAAAACATCTCTGCATGCACCAACGGTCACT
>CALRHY010000041.1 GCA_943359495.1 Candidatus Uhrbacteria bacterium RIFOXYB12_FULL_58_10 | reverse complement strand
CCGTCAATTTCGTTGACAATCACTTTGCGCTTTTCTTTACCAACCTGCTTTTCTGTAAGCCAGGCGTCCAAAATACCTTCGAGTTCGCCCCAGGCTGCGTTGCGTTCTGCTTTGGAAGCGCGTGGGTTGGCGAAAAGGACTTCTTCAATTTTTGGCGCAAGAAATGTCCGCGATTCAATTTTGAGCGCGCCAATTTCTGCTACAGTTGCCTGTTCTTCGGCGGTCATTTCTTTGACGAGAGAACGCTTCTTTTTTCCAACTTTTGCTTGAATTTTTTCAATGAGTGCCATGACTGGGGCGATCTGCTCTTGGCCGTAGGCGATTGCGGCAATCATGGTTTCTTCGTCAATTTGGTTTGCGCCAGCCTCAAGCATCAGGACTTTTTCTGGCGTTCCAGCGACGAGCACTTCCATGCCGGCCTTTTCGCGCTGTGCAAACGTCGGGTTCACCGCCCAGGCGCCATCTACTTGGCTGATGCGGACCGCGCCGATCGGACCTTTCCACGGGATGTCAGACATGGCTAGCGTGCAGGCTGCGCCAACCAGAGCGGGGATGTCGGAATCGTTTTCTTGGTCCACCGAAAGGACGGTTGCCACGACTTGAATGTCGTTGCGCAAACCATCTGGGAAAAGCGGGCGGATGCTGCGGTCGATGATGCGACCCGAAAGCACTGCTTCGTCGGTCGGTCGACCTTCGCGCTTGATGAAGCGCGAACCTTTGATTTTTCCGGCGGCGTACAGGCGTTCTTCAAAGTCTACCATGAGCGGGAAGTAGCTGATCCCGTCGCGGATGTTCTCCGACATAACTGCGGTAACGAGCACCATAGTGTCGCCATAGCGCACAGTGCAGGAGGCGCTTGCTTGCGCTGCTAGTTTTCCGGTCTCGATCGTGAGCGTGCGGCCTGCCCACTCGGTACTAAACGTTTCTACCATAGTGTGTTGTTGCTCCTCGAGAGACGAAATCCGCCAACCCCTTTGTGTACTGGGGAGGCGCATCAATGTCTCTCGACGAGAAAAAAAGAATTATCTTGGAACCTGTCTCCTGGAATCTGGATCCGCATTGGGATCAGATTCCAGTCTGCACGATCCACGATTAAAACTCTTCGCGTTCGCCTGTTTTGTGAACAATAACGACTTTGTCTGATCGCTCAGAACGTTCTGCGTATTCAGCGCGGCCAGGGCGTCCGGAACGGATCAAGTAGCGCTCTACATCCGCAGACAGATCAACGAATCCGTCGACTTTTTCGATCAGTTTGGCAGACGCTGATTCGTTAAAGGCCATGACCTCGACCTGTTTTCCTTGGTTCTGGAGGTATTCAACCAAAGAGAGATAGTCGCCGTCGCCGGACACAATCACGATAACATCAACGCCCATGCCGATACGAATGGCGTCGACCGTTAGGCCAACATCCCAGTCGCCTTTTTTGCTACCACTGGAAAACTCTTGGAGTTCCTTGGTTTTCATTTCGATCCCGATTGTCGTCAATGCATCCAAAAATGGCTTTTCTTCACCGGTTTTCGTGGTGATGACGTAGGCGATTGCCCGGATCAGGTGTCGCTCGCCAACCGCATCAGCAAGGAGATTTTTGAAATTGAGACGCGCGTGGAAAATATTCTTCGCCGAGTGGTACATGTTTGCAGTATCAATAAATACCGCGATACGTTGGTCTTTTCGTTGAATCATAGTATGTATAAAAAGGACGTAGAGGAGTAGGGCAGCAAGGGAGTAGTTTTGGAAACTCCCAAACGTTCTACTTTTTTATGAAACAGAGACCCGCCCGGCGGGCGGCCGAACGGGTCTCACGGACTCTTATTTCAGCTTTAACTTTTCGACAAGGTCGGCGTGGGCTGCGGCATCCTCGCGTTCCATATACTTAAGCAAACGGCGGCGTTCGCTCACTTTTTTCAAAAGGCCGCGGCGGCTCGAGTTGTCTTTCTTGTGGCTCTTCAGGTGCGAAGCCAACTCTTTCATCTCTTCGCTCAAAATGGCGATCTGTACTTGCGGAGACCCGGTGTCTTTCGCATGTGTCTTAAACTTCTCGATGATCGCCTCTTTCTTGTTTTTGTCCAACATAGGACGTCCACGGTAACCGAGTGGGGTCAAAAAACGGCCGCACCAAGATACCGAATCAGTGAGTAATGTGAAGGAATGCTAGCAGTTTTGTGGGGAGATGTCAATTATTGGACGGTTTTGCCGCAGATTCTCCAACGTTCCTTTTTGGCGAATCCCAAAAGGAACCGAAAAAGGATTTTGGGGGATGGCGAAACTCGCTGGGATTCTGGAATGCGCCCTCCGCGATGTCTTTCTTTGAAAGTCCTATAAAGAACACTACTACTTACAGGCTGACACAAGGCTGATTAAGCAATTGGCTCCGGGCAGGACCATGGTGCTCAAACAGTCGCCGTCCCCCAAACCCCCTAACGGCATCGGCTATGAAAGTTTGTATTTACTGAAACGGATATGGCTTTTCAAAGGCCTCGCTGGTTGTTCCAGTAAAAGGTTGCTCAAGATCTATGGAAACGGTTGGTCCCCAGGGAAGGGTAAAGGTGAGGTTGCGGCCCATGGAGAGGGTTGGTTTACCGAAGCCGGCGGCGAAGCGGCACGCGCCGTCCATTGCGTCAATTGCACAATCAAGTGTTTGTGTTGCTTTGAAAGTGGCAACCCGCTCTCCTTCTTTGAGCCCGGTGATGGTGCAGGTTTGTTTGTCTGTACCGTTTGGGACGCATGTTTTTTCTAGCTCGATGTTTGTGAATCCTTGGGCCGGGGCGCTGCTAAAGGTAATGTGTTCGCCATTCCACCAGGTGATGGTAGTGAGATATGTCGGAATTCCATCCAGACGAAAATATTCGGTTGATTCCCCGTGTGCCTCATACTCTGTCGTACGCCTGACACCAATAAACTGCGACCCTGCAAAATCGTGGGGTTCGATTGCTGTCGTATCAGGAGGTATGTTCTCGAAACTACTGTCTCCTGTTTCCGTGACGGTCTTTTCTGCTGTATCAATAAAATAGTTTGCTCCGAAATAGCTTGGTCCGGTCTGCATTTTTACCGCAGCAACCCAGAATGCGTGATCCCCGAGGCGGTGTATTGTTTGGGCAACGTACGTTTGTGGAAGTAGTGCTTCTGCTTGTGCAAACGCAGAAGATTTTTCGGGCGTTGACGATGACACGACAGATGTCGTCGTGTTTGGCACTTGTACGGTTTGTATGCTGCGAGAGTATTTGAAGCCCAGCGCGCCAGCGATAATGAGGAGCAGAACGACGGTACCGACAAGGATTCTTTTTTCAGAAGCGTTTTGCATAGATGTTGTGGGTGATCCGATAGAGGAAAAGAGCTGTTGTGCGAGTTCCGGTAGTTGTTCTTTTTCACCACGGACAACGAGTGTGGCGTCCGGTCGTTTGGGGAAAGCCCATGTTTCAGCCAGAGCGAGATTCGCGGCGCGTTGCACTGGATCGGGTTCGCGCACGTTGAGATTTTTTTCAAGGACTGCACGTGATGCTGGTTTGAGAAAAATGACGCAGAGGCGCGGTGCGAGATCAGGGATTGCACGCAAGAGTTCAACTGTCTCGGCTACAAGAGCAATGATGCCATTGTGTGTATTGAGCATTTCTCGAATGTACGCGAGGTCTAAGCCGTATTGCTTACCACGAACATGTGCCGTGGCAAGAATCCGTCCAGACGCAACACCTTCCGCAAACCGCGTATCATCTAAAAATTCGTAATGTTCGTGGTCGTCTGCATTGCGTGGATCGCGCGTGGTGACAGAACGGGTGATTGCAAACGTGTCCGGATAGGTGCGAACGAGGTAGTCGGTGAAATACGTTTTGCCAACGCCGGCAGTACCGACAAGAATGATGAGCTGATGTTCCATAGAAAATATCGCGTCTACTATACCAAAAAAACAGCCCGTTTGAACGGGCTGTTTTTTCTCCGTCTTTATCCTCCAGGGAGGAGCTTACTGTTCGGTACGTTGATCGGTGCGAGTGTTGGTGTGCCAGTGAAGATCGCATCGAAGTCGTAGGGTGAAAGATAGGTGGTGAGCTTGCTCAAATCTTTCGGCCCTTGGTGTTGCAACCAGCGTGTGTCTTCGTCGTTGATGAAACCGAGCGAAGAAACGCTGCCGTCGCCAACAATGGCGCCATATTTTTTGAGGGCATGGATAATAGCCAGGGACATTGGCGCGTTGGCAAACGGCGTTTCGTCAAAGGTGGCACGCAGGCGGAAACGCTGACCCATTGGCGGATAGTTTGGATTGTGTGGGTCACACGGCGCGGTGATGTTTAATTTTTTCAAGTTTGCAGCACCGGTCGTATTTGTTGGTGTAAAGTTGTTGCAGTTTGGCGGAAGCTGCACGTTGTTTGCTGGTGCGATGTAGGCGTACTGCGGCATGACAACAGTCGTCACCAATGCATGTGGGATGTTTCCGCTCGCTGCTTCGTCGTAGCGGATGGCACCGACAGAGACGGATGCGTCTGCTGCCGAAGCGCCGCCGTTGAGTGCTGGAGTAAAGTTGATGTCGCGTCGAAGATCGAATGCTGAAAAGCCACCACTGGTAAAACCAGTCGCCGTTTTTGTTGTCCACCAGGTTTCATAGAGGAAGCAATTCTTTTGTCCTGGCGGTGGCGTAAAGTCGACACCGGGAGGAAGCGGAACGCCGAGTGGTCCACCAGTCGTCTCATGGATCACGAAAGCGTGGTGGTCCGGCTGCGTCGATTTGGAATTGAAGACGAGGTTGGTTGGATACGGCCACTGGATCGTCTTTGTTGCTCCACCCGGGATCGCGCCTGTCTTGCACCAAGAAATGGAGGCGTCACAGGAAATCGAGTTCAATCCGACAGTGTCATCCACAATCGTGGTGATCGGGCTGAAGGAAGTGGTGTTAATGAACGGTGCGTATTGGTTGATGGTATCCATCATGGCTTTCGAATTCGAGAGCGCAGGATACTTGGTCGTGTCGTCAACTGGTGTGTTCCAAGGATTTGTCGAGGGGAAGTATGGGCAGTTCCCGGCCATGTGAGTGCTGGTCAACGCAAACCCCGCCGTGCTGCCGCCGTTCACGACCGTGTTCGTATTGTTGTTCGTTGGAAGAGGAATATTCGTGTTCGTCACCGGAACGTTGGTGTTGGTCTGAGCTGGGGGAGTTACGCCGCTGCCGCAGGTCAAGTTGTCGGTAATCGTTTGGACGGTCAGGTCTGTTGTAAAGTCTTGTGTGTTCACGATTGGCGAACCAATGGTGTAGTTGATGAAAAATGCCGAAGACAAATCATCAACCACACTGTTCCACTTGGTTCCAAATAAACTAGTTGCGACAGATTCGGAGGCCAAACCGTGCAGCGTCCCACAGCGAGAAACTGCGTAGACTTTTGAGTCGCTTTGGACTTTCACCAAGCGCGTACTTGGTTTGTAGGTGACGTTTCCACGAAGATGGAACGTTGCGAGCGTCGCGTCGGAAACAACAACCACTTTGGAAAAATCTTTGTACCAGCTGAAATAAATTTTGTCGTTCGGGAACACGTAGCGGTCTGTTCCGGAAATGTAGTAGAGCGTCGAAGAGTAACTGTTCTTGATGAGTGCTCCGGTGGTAATGGTCGTCTGGGCAAGGCAGGCGGCAGCAAACGGCAAAAGAGCGGCAAGGGCATAAAAACCGACTTGCAGCGGACGCCACGACCCACGGTACCAAGGGGATGTTTTTTGGGGAGACATAAAAATAATAAAGCGTAAGGGCTTCTTATACGAATATACTCTTTGATTCGGGAAAGGGGTACCGACGGCCTGTGCAATGCTGTCAAAAACACTTCTGTGTCGTACAATACCTTTCGTATGAAACTCTCTGCCGTCCTTCCGGAATTTCTTGATTACTTAGAAATCGAAAAAAATCGCTCCGTGCGCACGCGCGAGAATTACCTCTTTTATGTAGAGCGGTTCCTTGGTTGGGCCAAAGATCCAACGCCAGGCGAGGTGACTGACGGTTTGATTCGCGAATACCGCTTGTGGCTCCATCGTCTGACAGACGCAACCGGCGAACCGCTGAAGAAGAATACTCAGAATTATCATTTGATTGCATTGCGCTCCTTCCTCAAATATTTGGCGCGTCGCGACATTAAAAGTTTGTCTCCAGAAAAGATTGAGTTGGGGAAGACAGAGGAGCGGCAGGTGGATTTTTTGGAAGCAACGGATCTCGCGCGCCTGCTCGAGACGCCACTCAAGGATGTGCAGGGTATTGTTGTTGCGAAACCGTCTCCCGTGATGTTGCGCGATAAGGCAATTTTGGAATTGTTGTTCTCGACTGGGCTGCGCGTCTCTGAATTGGCGGGGTTACGAATTGAACAGGTAAATCTTGCACGCGATGAATTTTCTGTCCGCGGAAAAGGCAAGAAAGTGCGTGTGGTTTTTTTATCGCACCAAGCAAAGTATTGGCTTGGGGAATATGTGAAGCGTCGTGGTGACGTTTCGCCATTTCTTTTTATCGCCCATGACCGCGCGAAAAATGGACGCGACGACACGACGGGGATCACTGCGCGTACGGTCCAGCGTGTTGTTGAACGCTATGCTCGTGCCGCTGGGATTACGAAGAAAATTACCCCTCACACATTGCGCCATACCTTTG
>CALRHY010000040.1 GCA_943359495.1 Candidatus Uhrbacteria bacterium RIFOXYB12_FULL_58_10 | reverse complement strand
TTCTGTTTCTTCGACCGCTGGAGAAAAGTCGCCACCGAGGCCAGACAGGTGATTCCGCTCGAGGCGGTGTGTACGTGTGCTTTGTGCAGATGGTCGTTTGTTCGCCATAGAGAGCGTATGCGCAAATTATCCGCGGAGGACAAACAATTTTGTTTCCTCTTGCGGAAGATCTTTTTTCGCTACTTTCAACCGCTCAAGATTTTCTGGTACCAGTCCGGATTCTTTGATGAATTTTTCTACCGGATCCAAGTCAATACTAAGGCCAGGAAGCGCGAACCAGGTTGGGATTACGATGCGCGGCTCAAGGGCAGTCATCAAATCCATTGCATCGCGTGCCGAAAGCACCACTCCCTGGCCGCCGACTGGAAGCAACAAAATGTCACAATCGGAAAGACGCTCGAGAATCTGCTCTCCCGGTGCCTCCTGAAGGGAACCAAGATGAGCGATGCTCATATCGCCTATTTCCAAACGATAGATAGTCTGTGGTCGCGCGCCTTTTTTACCAGGAACCGCGATGCCGTAGACAAAAATCCCCTTTGCTTCAAACTCCCCCGGATGATCGACGATAAACGGATCGCCGCCGACCAACGTATCCGGTCGCTGTTTCGCATCAACGGTCGTAGCAACGACGACATCTGCCGTCACGCCGCGTGGCATTTTTACCCCAGCATCCGCAAGCAAAGGATCAGTCAACAATACAACCTCACCGACATCCTGTTTTACCGTTATTTTGAGGCACGAAAGCCCGTATGATTCAAGTATTAATCCAGCCATATCTTCTCCGCAATCAGGGTGTGTAGTGCCGAGATCGTAGCACAAAAGGGGGTGTTGGGGAAGAGAAGGATGAGGGCGAGATCCCACCGTCCGACAGTCTTTTTGAACGAATCACGACCGCCGACAGACCACCCCTAACCCCTCCTCCGAAAGGAGGGGGACCAACAGGGGCTCCTCCCCTCATGAAGGGGAGGTTGGGAGGGGTCGGTCGGACGTTATTCGTGAGAGTGCGATACTCAAAAGGCTCGCGCCCCCAAACCCCCTAAGGGCATCGGTTGAAAACCTTATTCAAAAATCTCGATGATCCCGCTGTAGTAGTCGATCTCGCCACGGACGGCGTCGGCGGAGACCTCGCGCTCGAGGCCACTCCAACCGGCGGCGAAGATGCCGACTTTGTCTAAAATTTCATTGCGCCATTTTTCTGACTTGTCGGCGTAACTCCGCAATTCTTGAAGCAACGCGTCAATTTCTTTTTGCTCTTTCTTATAACGACCAAGTGCGTCTTCACAAGTCGTCTTGTGTTCGCCGACACATAAGTCTTCAATCCCGTTCACCACGCGGTCATGGGCCGCGAGTTTTGCTGTAATAAATGCTTGGCGTTCTTCTTGGGTAAAAAACCGTTCAAACTCCCCGCCTGCCCGAACATCCTCCACGCGAAACCCTTTTTTCACAAACTGCCCATACTTCTCCCGCAACTCTGGAGACAGTGCTTCTTTGAGATAGGTATCTTCGTCGTGACGACCATCCGTATCATGGATATGCCAAAACGCTTTGCGATACGGCCAGATTTCACGACCAGATGAAACGATAGCAGCGTCAATCTCCACACGCGTCGTTGCCTCGTTGTTCATGAGGCGCACCAACGCATCCTGCATGTCCTGTTTTTTTCCGGACGGAAAAAACCGCGGTGCTTTGGCGATCACTTGGCTGAACAGGTCGAGGGAGTATTGATATTTGTGCATATGGATGATCGAAACAGGTAACGCGGAACGTTTCGAAACCCGAAACGCGTAACGCGAATCCTGTCGGAGTCGGCGTTTCGTGTTACAAGTTTTGAGTTTCGCTCTCACTCTTCAGGCCCGAACATATCGGGTGGTTCTTGTGTTCGCTGGTCTTGCGATACTGGTGGCGTAGTGTGCGAACGTGTCACTGTCTGTTCTTCTGCTTGCGGCGGTCCATCCCATGCGGCAGAAAGCGACGGGCGTTCAACTAGGATATCCTGGACATCCGTCCGACGCGTCGACGCCGCGCTCCCCTGTTCATTCACGCGTGCAATCGGTGCCTTGGCCATAGCAGGCGGTGCCGAAGACTTTCCAGATGTATGTGACGGAGTTTGTTTCGTTCCTTCCTTCGCTCCTTTTTGCGCTCCGTTCAAAGCTTCGGTTATGCGCAGCTTTTTTATTGCTTCCTCATCTAATCGCTGGCGCAAAACAGATTTGCTATGTGCAAGTTGTTTTTCTTTGGAAAGACCAGGGTTCGCTTCCTGATGTGCCTCTTTTTTCACAGACTCATTAAAGACGTAGTGACCAGTCGTTACTGCAGATGATTTCAGCAAACCCTTCTCTTTTAAGGTCTCAAATGCATCCTTGAGCTGATATTCCTTCACTTCCCCCTTGAACCGCGGATCCACCCCCATCTTCTGCAAAGTCTTTTGGACTTCAGCAGAATTAAGCCGCTTCCCTGGCGCAAGCTGTTTTGCCACCGCCTTTGCAAAGGCGCTGCGGGTGATTTTCATAGTGTTTGTATTGTACAGGAGCGGTGCAAAGACCGGTACCCTTACGACGACAGGCGAAGAAAGACCGGCCTCACGGTGCACCTTGCCAAAAAAACCCAAAACCGCTACACTTTCGGGGCTCAGATCAGGGTATTCCCCTGCTATTTGCACCACTCGCGACCGGCTGTTTTGAAGCAACGGGCGAGTTCTCGCGCTCCGGTAGACGGGGTCGGGATCATAAAAAACATATCGTATGGCAACAAAAGGCAAAGGCACGAAAGTACAGGCAGAAAGTGAATTTCAGAAACTCCTTGGCGAAGTTGGCACCGCGAGCATCCCGAAATCTGGAGATGTCGTCAAAGGCATCGTGCTGACTGTCGCAAAAAACGAAATCCGCGTGGATATCCCGGGCTACAAAACCGGTGTCGTCCGCGGCCCGGAATTGTTCAATGAATCTGCAGAGTTCGGCCACCTCGACGCCGGGCAAGAAGTGGAAGCGACGGTGATCGACCTTGAAAACGAAAACGGCGACATCGAACTCTCCTTCCGCTTTGCCGGACACCGCAAGGCATGGGACACAATGCGCGCGCTCAAGAACAGCGGCGAACCGATTCCAGTGATGATCATTGAAGCAAACAAAGGTGGATTGATGGTCCGCGCCGGAAACATCCTCGGCTTCCTTCCTGTCTCGCAACTTTCTCCAGAACACTACCCACGCGTTGCTGGCGGCGAGAAGCAGAAGATTCTCGAAAAACTCAAGACCTTCGTCGGCAAGACCATGACCGCAAAAGTCTTGGATGCCTCCGAACGCGATGAGAAGCTCATTCTTTCCGAAAAAGCGTTGTGGGAAGAAGAACAAAAGAACGTGCTGGCAAAATATGCCGTCGGCAATAATGTCGAAGGTGATGTGACCGCCGTGACCGATTTCGGTGCGTTCGTGAAATTCGATTCGCTCGAAGGATTGGTCCACATTTCCGAAATCGCCTGGCAACGCATCGATCATCCGCGCGACCTCGTAAAGATCGGCGACCATGTGAAAGCAGAAATCATCGGCATCCAGGGCGCAAAGATCTTCCTTTCCATGAAGAAACTGACAGACGACCCATGGAAGCGCGTTGCCGCAAACTACAACGTCGGCTCGATGGTCGAAGGAAAGATCCTCAAAGCAAACCCATTCGGTTTCTTTGTCGAACTGGACCCAGAAATCCACGGTCTCGCCCACATCAGCGAACTTTCGAACACGCCAATCAAAGATCCGTTGGAAGTCGCAAAAGTTGGCGACACCTTGCAATGGCGTATTATCTCGATTGAACCAGACAACCACCGCCTCGGACTTTCGTTGAAGACCCCAAGTGAGGACACCGAAGAAAAGAAACCGGAACCAGAAGCAGAAGCAGCGCCAGCAGAAGGAGCCCCTGCAGCGTAAAGCCAAAACAAAAACTCCCTCCGATGTTCATCAGAGGGAGTTTTTTGTATCGTTTTTTATTCTTCTTTGGCTCCTTTAAAGGCCAGTTCGAGGACAGAGCGGAGCACGGTGCTCAATTCTGCGCTCTCAATCACCACAGCGAGTGGATCACCCTTATAGGAAAGCATCACAATTTTTTTATCGAACACGACGACCTCTCCCGGGATATCGTAAGTGGTGTGCGCGACATACCGGCGTGTGATGAGCGGGGAAGAACCGCGGGTAGCATCATTCTTTTTCTCGGTCTCGATATCTTTCGCTGAAATGATGATGCTTCCCTCAATCCGGGCCTGCCGCACGCGCTCTGCCGCACGCGCTCTGCTGTCTGGCGGGATGGCGCGCATATAATACTCATCGCCAAGCGCGCCAACCACATGCTTCTTTTCCGCCTTCATATATTCGGCACGGACGATCTCCAAACCATCATGCCCCTCAAACAAACGAACCTTCGGCATCTCAATGCCGGGACGCATGCGCTTCAGTTCTGGCATGATCTCCTTCAGTATCCGTTCTTTGTCGCGCAAATGCTGAAGCTCATCTTCGTAAATTGCCGCCAAGCGCTCAGGGGATTCGGCAACAAAGAAGCGTTTCTTCCCCTGTTCGTAACTGGTCATGAGGCCGCGGCCGGATAGCGAGGCGATTTGGACGTAGGTGGTAGCGCGGTTCACATCCGCCTTACGGGAGATGACCTGCACTGGCGACGGACCGACTTCGAGCGCAGCAATATAGACGCGCGCTTCTTTATCAGAAAGACCGAAATGCTGGAGATGGGCGTACAAAGACATACGGAGGACGAGTGGAAAATAAAAGCCATTTTGTTTATAGAGTATAACACAAAAGGAGCGGTGTGTGGAGTACCTTGACGCAACGCCCCATTCTCACTACAATTCCGTCACCTGAAACGCGGAGCACCAATCGTGTATCGCGGATCTTGGACGGAAAAGGATCAGAGATACACGATCCGCGACCCGCGACTCTTTGCGACGGTAGCTCAGCTGGTAGAGCAGAGGCCTCTTAAGCCTAAGGTCCTGGGTTCGATCCCCAGCCGTCGCACCAAAATCGGACTTAACTGTTCCGAAGACGAATTCAAGCGGACGGCGCAAAGCGCCGACCAAGGATTTTCTGGCGGGATTGCAAGGGAATTCCCCGAATGGAGCGCCCAAGGGCGCAAGGTTTTGTTTTGGAGGAGGAGGTTCGAAATCCAATGCAATTTTTGCATCCTTTACAAAAAGAATTTGTGCTACAATAAAAAATAATATGGAACAAAAATTCTTTTTGTATGCTCGCAAGTCAACTGATGTCGAGGATAAGCAGGTTCTTTCGATTGAGGCACAGCTTCAAGAATTGCGAGACTATGCCAAGCGAGAAAATCTGAACATCGCCCTTGAATTTGTAGAAAAACAATCTGCCAAAATTCCAGGTCGTCCAATATTCAATCAAATGATCTCTCTCATTGAAAAGGGCGATGCAGATTCTATCCTCTCTTGGCATCCGGATCGTCTCGCTCGTAATTCTATTGACGGTGGAAAAATAATTTACCTCCTCGACACAGGGAAACTTGCGAGCTTGAAGTTCCCAACTTTTTGGTGCGACAGTACCTCGCAAGGTAAATTTATGTTGAACATGGCTTTCGGACAAAGTAAGTATTATGTGGATTCTCTTTCCGAAAATACCAAAAGAGGTTTGCGCCAAAAAGTACGGCGCGGAGAATATCCCGGACTTTCTCCTGTTGGTTACATAAATGATAGTCGTACTAAAACTATTGTGATAGACAAAAAGTCCGCGCCTGTCATCCGCAAAGCGTTTGAAATGTATGCGGAAGGAAATCAAACGCTCGATACTATCGGTATGTTTTTGGCGCAAAACCAACTTTTGACCAAGCACGGAAAGAAAATCCACAGAACAAGAGCAACTTTCATTTTGTCCAATCCATTTTATTACGGACACTTCCGATACTCGGGCGAAGTGTACGAAGGAAAGTTCGAGCCAATCGTGTCAAAGAAACTTTTTGATAAAGTCCAAGAAGTGATGAAAGAGAGAGGTCGTCCAAGACATAAGCAGAAAAATGAACCTCAAGCATTTTGTGGTTTAATTTCCTGTGGTAATTGCGGAATGATGATCACTGGCGAATACAAAATCAAAACACAGCTAAACGGTACGCAACATTTTTATACTTATTACCATTGTTCAAAGAAAAGAAGAGATATGAAATGTCCAGAATCTGCTATTCGCCAGGAAATCTTGGACGAACAAATCTCATCACTTCTTCAAAAAGTTTCTATGCCACTAGATTGGGCGGAATATTTTAACAGTCGTCTGGAAGACGACAGAAAGGAATCCGCCCAATCTGTTTCTGTTTTTGTTGAAAAGAACGAAAAAAGGATACGAGATATCATAGTGAAGCTCCAGCGACTTTTAGATGGATATTTAGATCAAGATGTGGAAAAAGAAGTTTATCGTACTGAAAAAGCTAAACTACTTTCTGAAAAAAAGTCGCTGGAGGAGGAAATATCTCGTAATCAACAAGAACAGAAACATTGGCTCGAACCGATGCAAAAATGGATAAACGAAGCCCAGGATATGGAAAAAATTGCATTGGATAGCAACCTTTTGAATAAAAAGGTTGCCGCCAAAAAAGTCTTTGGCTCGAACCTCCTCCTCCAAAACAAAACCTTGCGCCCTTGGGCGCTCCATTCGGGGAATTCCCTTGCAATCCCGCCAGAAAATCCTTGGTCGGCGCTTTGCGCCGTCCGCTTGAATTCGTCTTCGGAACAGTTAAGTCCGATTTTGGTGCCC
>CALRHY010000039.1 GCA_943359495.1 Candidatus Uhrbacteria bacterium RIFOXYB12_FULL_58_10 | reverse complement strand
GGAAATTTATTTGACCACGAACAGTCGCTATCCGATTGCTGCAGCCGACACCTGTTTGACCAATACCGATGGTGTATCGCAAGCCTTAAAAAATGCCGGTGCCATGATCGAAGTCCCAGTCGATCCATATGCGCCGTGGGTCTCCGATCCAACTCATTGCTATCTCTACAAACAAAACGACGGATCGAATTTTCAAATCGTCTTTACGCTCGAGCGGACGTCGCCTGTCGGGCAAGCTGGGCCGCATGTAGTCGGACCGTAATTTCTACAACGCGAATGTTCTGGCCGAGGTCACGGTGAAAGGTGACGGTCGCGTTTTTAAAAGAAGTGCGGACGGCACGGGAGAGGGCGGATGCTTGGCCGGGGTCGATCTCTGCAAGCAGCGTCCAATGCGTATCGATCCCTGTCTTTTTTATTTGAAGAAAAAGAGCGCGATAGAGCGCGAGGCCGTCTGGGCCGCCGTCAAAAGCAGTACGTGGCTCGAAACGGCGGATGCTGAGGGGTAACGTTTTCCAGCGTCGCGTCGGAATATAAGGGAGGTTTGCAAGGAAAAGAAAGCCACTCGTCGTTTTGGGGAGTGCAGTGGGCAAGAGATCTGCTTTTTGTATGGTGACGCGGTCAGCAACACCAAGCTGTACCGCATTTTTCTTAGCAATCCGTCTTGCGGCAGGGGAGATGTCCGTTGCAATGACAGATCGGTCAGGAAGCGTGTGTGCAATGCTGAGGGCAATCGCTCCGGAACCAGTGCCGATGTCTATGATGCTAGTGTCGGGTGTTTGTAGGTGTTCTTCTTCGTTGAGCAAGGCAATGGCTCGTTCGACCAGCACTTCCGTTTCCGGTCGCGGAATCAAACAAGCGCCTCGTTCGACGAGAAAGGGTAAACCAAAAAAATCCTTGCGGCCAAGGAGATAGGCAATCGGTTCGTGTTTTTTCCGTCGTCCAAGTAGTGTATTGTAGCGGCGTGTTTGCGCAGCAGTCAGCGATTGTTTGTTGTGGATGTACAGTTCCTCGCGGGTCATTTTCATTGCTTGACCAAGCAGGAGTTCGGCATCCAACGCAGCGCTTGTCCAAGCGTCTGCGGTTTTTTTTAGCTGTTTCGCCCCTTCGCCTAAGGCATCACGGATGACCATAGATTATTCTTCCGTGTCGTTGTCACCACTGCCCATAGTCCCTTCGCGCTCTGCGGTGCGGAGTGCGGCGAGGATTTCGTCGATTGCGCCATCCATGATATTCGGCAAACTGTGCCAGCTTTGTTTGATGCGATGGTCGGTGACGCGGTCTTGCGGGAAATTATAGGTACGGATTTTTTCTGCGCGTTCGCCGGAGCCGACTTGGGAGCGGCGCGCTTCGGTGCGTTCGTTGCGGCGCTTTTCTTCTTCCATGGTAAACAGACGAGCGCGGAGGATTTGCATGGCGCGCTCGCGGTTTTGCTTTTGGCTGCGTTCATCTTGGCAGGAAACGACCAATCCACTCGGGATGTGGGTAAGGCGGACGGCGCTGTAGGTCGTGTTTACGCTTTGTCCGCCATGGCCGCCAGCAGTCATGGTGTCGATCCGTAGATCTTTTGGATCAATCGTAATGTCGACTTCTTCGACGGCCGGAAGCACCGCCACGGTGACCGTTGATGTATGGATGCGTCCGGTCTTTTCTGTTGCCGGCACGCGCTGTACGCGATGGACACCACTTTCGTATTTGAGCGCCCGAAAGATCGCGCCGCCAGTGATTTCAAAAATGACTTCCTTGAAGCCACCGAGGTCGGTGCGGTTCGAGGAGATGAGTGCGGTTTTCCAATTGTGGCGTTCGGCAAAGCGCGAGTAGAGACGAAATAGTTCCGAGGCAAACAGCGCCGCCTCGTCGCCGCCCGTACCGGCGCGGATTTCCATGATGGTATTTTTTTGGTCGAGTGGATCTGGCGGTGTCAAAAGATCTTCGAGTTGTGTTTGCAAAGATGCACGTCGTGCTTCAAGAATGACGACTTCTTGCTCGGCCATCGCCCGCATCTCCGCATCCTGTTCTTCGCGCACCGCGCGGTGGGTATCGTTTAACGCGATGACCACACTCGTATACTCGTCGCCGAGCGACAGCATTTCCTGCAACCGCGCATACTCTTGGGAAAGCGAAACAATCTTGGCTGGAGCGGGTTGCTCACCAAGTTCTTTTTCAATAGATAGAGCACGTTGTTTCCGTTGTTTGAGTTCGCTGGAGATATCCATACGACGACGAGTAGGCGAGTAAAGGCGAACGGGAGTACCAAAAAACCGGCCGGTGACCGTATCGTATCAAAATACGAAAAAGTCTGCCGACCGGTTTTGTATCGCTACGCTTCGCTGGTCTCTTTTTCGGCGGTTGCGCGGGCGGCATCGCGGCGGGCGACACGCTTGGCAACCTTGCGCTTCTTTCCGCCTTGGGTGGCAGAAGCGGCCTCTTTCTTTGCGGTGCGGTCTTGGAATTTCTCGACGCGGCGGGCGGTGTCTACCAGCTTTTGTTTGCCGGTAAAGAAGGGGTGGCACGAAGAGCACAATTCAACAGCGATTGCTTTTTGTGTCGAACCAACAACGCGCACATTGCCGCAGACGCAGCTAATCTTCGCTTCTGGATGATATTCGGGGTGGATGGCGGATTTCATAGGGGGTTTGTTTCGCGCAAACTGTACGTGTTTTTGAGAAATGCGTCAAGATGGCTCTTTGGACGGCCTTCGGAGACCTCTCTTTATTGTCTTTGCGAGGAGCGTCTGGCGACGCGGCAATCCAGCCGGTACCGGTACGTCGATCGCCGACTGGATTGCCACGGACTGGCACGACACCAGTCCTCGCAATGACAATAAACGAGTTTGTCCGTCACTATTGACAAAATGGTGTTTTTCGTGTATTATGTAGGCACCACTGGCAATAGGCGCATTTCGCGCCGTTTTGACCGGGTGGTTCGAAAGGTTCAAATGCTTCGTAAGCTGTTCGGGGCGTTGTCTGTGCTCTCGGCGCTTTTCCTGACGGGCTGGTTCGGTCGCGTCCTCTACCTGTACATCAGCGACGATTATCGGTACTGGAACGTCGAGGATTCCATGTTCCTCGTCGGCGGGACCGCAGCCGGCCTCATCTGCCTCGTCGTCGCCGCCTCGGTGATCCTGAGGCGACGGGCGATCGACCGCCTCGTCGAGCACCTCATCTGGGAGGCGAGCACCAGTGGAACCAGCGAACAGGGCATGGCTCTCCGCAAGGCGTTCCTCAGGGCGATCCTGAACGCCGCGCAGAACACCGGATTCTCGCCGGAGGTCCTCGAAGGGACGCTACCAGAGATCATCGACGACTTGGCGGCGTTGTTCCACAAGAACAGCGCCCCCAACAACCTCCGGGCAGCTCTCGCACGCGAGGGCGGCAAGAAGTGGCTCAAGGGAGTGACGGCCTCGTCGAGCTGACCAACGCAAGCGCCGCGAACGCCCGGACTTCCATCATGGAATCCGGGCGCGCTTTTTTATATTTTTCTTCTTGGATATTCATAATGTACCCATCTCGACCATAGCGGAGAGATCTTCCATGTTTGTCGGAGTCGAGTCGGAACGATTTTTTGCACTCTCGGTAGTGGTTTTCTACAGAGAAGATCTCTCTACTACGCTCCGCTTCCCTCGAGATGGACAATTTTTATAAGACAGACAATAATTCCTTTTCATCTGTCTATGCTCACCTCTCTCTTCGACTACCATCTCCCCAAATCCCGTATCGCCCAAAAATCCGTGCAGCCACGGGATGCAAGTAAGTTGATGGTCTTGAATCGCGCAGCGGAAACGATCAAAGAAACGCGCTTTCGTGAGATCGGCGCTTTTTTGCGCGCTGGGGATTTGTTGGTGGTGAATGATACGAAAGTGTTTCGTGCACGGTTGTTGGGAAAGTTGGTGACAGGTGGGCAAGTGGAATTGTTTCTTTTGCATGCACGATCAAGCGAGGCGAAGACATCGTTATGGGAAGCCTTGGGAAAACCAGGGAAGAAGTTGCTCGTCGGCACCGAGATTTTTGGAAAAGGATGGACTGCGCGTGTTGTTGAAAAAGGCGAGCGGGGGATGGTGGTGTTGGCCTTTGATCGTTCAGCGAAAGCTGTTTTTGCTTTGCTGGCAAAAGAGGGACACATTCCCGTGCCGCCGTATGTGCTGCACGAACCAAAAAAAGAGGCGGACTACCAAACGGTGTTTGCGCGTTCGGTCGGTTCTGTTGCCGCGCCGACTGCGGGATTCCATTTCACCAAGCTGCTGATCGCTTCGTTAAAAAAGAAAGGTATTCGCTTTGTTCCAGTGACGCTCCATGTAGGGATTGGGACATTCCAACCAGTCGTTGTCGATGATTTGTCCGAGCACATCATGCATGCCGAGTACGCCGAGATTCCAACAACGACGCTTGCTGCAATCCGCCAAACAAAAAAAGCTGGCGGCCGCGTGATTGTGGTTGGGACGACGGCTCTGCGTGCATTGGAAGGGCTTTTATCAGAAGAAACGCTTAGTTCGCGAAAGACCGTTCGTGGCTGGGTCTCAATTTTTATAACTCCTGGGTATTTGTTCAAGATTGCAAATGGGATTATCACCAATTTCCATCTGCCACGTTCGACACTTCTTGTGCTTGTCAGCGCCTTCGCCAGCCGCGATTTCATCCTCCGCGCGTACCGTCGTGCAGTTCGTAAAAAGTTTCGGTTTTTCTCTTTTGGGGATGCAATGGTGATTTTGTAGCGCGATTTCCTTAGGGGGTTTGGGGGACGGCGACTGTTTGAGATTCGGCAATATATATTGTCATTGCGAGGGAAGGTGTCGTACCTGACCGCGGCAATCCAGTCGGATCGGAACGACTTCTCGATATCGCGACTGGATTGCCGCGTCGCCCGACGCTCCTCGCAATGACAGGGTGGTACTTTGCGATTCGCCAAAAAGCAGCGTCGGGCAATGTGAAAAATCAGAACACTTCTTTCTCTTGACCAAACCCCTCTTTTTCCTTATACTCCTGCCACGTTGTTTAGAACGTTTATTCATCTCACACGCTTCGGGATTGGCGCCCGGTCCTGCCTTGGGAGACCAAGGATGTGGTGCTACGCGAACGGAGCGGTGGAATTAAGGACATATAGCTATGGCAAAGATGCCTTCACTCACCGAGATGCTCAAAGCGGGTCTCCACTTTGGACACCAAAAATCCAAGTGGCACCCGAAGATGGGCAAGTATATTTTTGGCGTCCGCAATGGCGTCCATATTTTGGATCTCGAAGAGACCCAGAAGTATTTGGCGAGCGCGCTCACCTTCATGTCTTCGATCGCCGAGCGCGGCGGGACGATTTTGTTTGTCGGTGGCAAGCGCCAGGCACAGGAGATCATCGAACGCGAAGCCAAGCGCTGCGGCATGCCGTACGTGACCAAGCGCTGGCTCGGTGGAACGCTGACCAACTTCCCAGTGATCTACGGCTTGATCAAAACGCATCGCGATCTCGCCAAACAATTCGAGAATGGCGACATGGAAAAGAAGTACACAAAGAAAGAACAATTGATGTTCCGCCGCAAGATGGAAGAAATTGAAGCGAAGGCTGGCGGTATTCTCAGTATTGATCGTGTTCCGGACGCATTGTTTATCTTGGATTTGAAAAAAGAAAAGACCGCCTACGCCGAAGGTACTAGTAAAAAAGTGCCAATGGTTGCCGTTTGCGATTCGAACGTGAACCCGACCGACATTGCCTATCCGATCCCAGCAAACGACGACGCGGTCCGCGCCATTGATATGATTTTCACCCTTGCTGCTGATGCAATTCTTGAAGGCAAGGCTAAGCGCAGCGTCGCTTCGGAACAAGCAACGGTCGTTGCTGCTGCGCCAGTGGCGTAAGTTTTCTAGAAAATGCCGTTGTCATCCCAGCGCCCGTTCGAGGGTCTGAGGACCCCTCAGGGTCTCGAAGACAGGCAGGGATCCACGGGTCGGATCGATATCGTCGACATCGTGGACCTGCCTGCCGCACGGTGCGTCTGGTAGACAGGTCTCCAATCGCGGTCGGAGATGACAATAAATAATGATCTTTATGACAATTGATGCAAAAGTGGTGATGCAACTTCGGGAGATGACAGGCGCTGGTATCGTCGATGCAAAAAAAGCCCTGGATGAAACGAATGGCGACCTTGCTGCGGCGAGTGACTTGCTCCGGAAGAAGGGGATTGCCAAAGCAGGCGGCAAGGCAGACCGCGCGACAGCGGAAGGGATGATTCATTCCTACATCCACGCGAACGGCAAGGTGGCCGTGTTGGTCGAAATCCTTTGCGAAACGGATTTCGTCGCGCGCACCGAACGCTTCCAAGAACTCGGGCATGATCTTGCGATGCATGTTGCGGCAGCGAATCCGCTCTACCTGCGTCCAGAAGATGTTCCAGAAGACGTGGTTGCCAAAGAAAAAGAAATGTATGCCGAAGAGGTCGCAGGATCTGGTAAACCACAAGAAATCGTCGAGAAGATTGTCAGTGGAAAATTGCAGAAATATTTTTCTGATGTCTGCCTGCTCAATCAAGCGTTTGTGAAAGATGAAGACCTGACGGTGGAAGAGCGCGTCAAGCACGCGGTCGCCCAGCTCGGCGAAAACATCCAAGTCCGCCGCTTCGTGCGGATGACGCTTGGAAAGTAAAAGATAGGAAAAAAGACTCCTCGTGATGGGGAGTCTTTTTTTGTTTCTCTTGTCATTGCGAGGAGCGTCTGGCGACGTGGCAATCCACGATTCGGTCGCGATCGTTTCCGACTAGATTGCCGCGTCGTCCCCGACGGACTCCTCGCAATGTCAGGTGTTTGAAATGTTTTTTTATCTTTTTAGGAGTATACTGAAGCTAATTATTTCTATCCCCACTTTGTATGAAAAGACTCCAAGGAGGGTCGCCGGAGCTGTTTCAGTGGACGATTATCGCGTTTACCGTTCTGATTGTC
>CALRHY010000038.1 GCA_943359495.1 Candidatus Uhrbacteria bacterium RIFOXYB12_FULL_58_10 | reverse complement strand
AACAAAAAAAGACATAGCGTGTTATACTAAAAAAGAATCAACTATGTTTGAAACATCCAAAGACGTCTTAAATCTCTCCATCGCATTTTCCGTCGTGCTGGTTGCGGCGTTCTTTTCTTGGATGCTGTACTACATCATTGCCATGCTGCGCGATACCCGGGCGATGGTGACGGATGTGCGGAAAAAAATGGAGGCAATTGAAAATGCGGTGCAGTCGGTCCGTCACCGTGTCGAAGGCATCCTGCCTGGCTTTAGTGTCTTGGTCACGGGCGTCAAAGAAGTCATCTCGTACGTGATGGAAAAACGGAGAGATCGGGCGGATGATGATAGAGATGACGAAGATCGGCCGAGAAAAAAGAAATAAGGAAATGAGTAGAAAAACGCACTGTTTTACGGGGCGTTTTTGTTTGTTGTAGGCATGAGTTGGAGTCCAAGGAGAAAAAAGAGTGCAAGTAATATGCCGTTTCGTAGTGTCAGGATCAGCAAAGGAAACGCTGCAAAGTGGACGAAAGGAACCTGCCAAATAATCAGGACAGGATAGAGCGCTGCTGCGATTGTGTACGCCCCAAGAATTATCCAACGAACAATTGGTCGTTCTTTCCAGACGCAGAGAAGTAAGAATGGAAATCCCCAAAATACGAATTGTCCTGAGAGAACTTTGTTGAAAAGAAAAAATGCCATGGTTGCTAGCAGAGTATAACGCAGGAGCCACTGCTCGTCTTTTTGTTTTTTTTTCCACGCGCTCGCGTAGACGAACAGAAGCGAACCAAGCAGGACAATTGTTGTGATCGGTGCAACGAGTGTTGGTACTCTTCCGTTCAAATGAAATGCTTGCCAGCGATATTCGGTGTTGATTTCAAGCGACGGACGGATGCGTTCTGCAATCATCAATATATTTCCATAGATGCTTTCAATATGAATGCCGCGTTCTCCTTGATAGTGGAGGCTGGCATATTGGAGTGAGAGGGGGAGCCAGTGCGAGCCAGCAAGGACAAGAAAAAGAATGGTTAGTGCAACCGTCACCGCATATTTCCAGGGAAGGCGGCGAGTGTTTTGAAAAAGAAACAGAAGCGCGAGGGGGAGAAAGACGCCGGGAAACCATTTGATCGAAATAGCAATACCAAGAAGGATTGCACTTGCTACATCTCGTCGTCGTAACAGCAGGGTCATGCTTCCCAATAGACAAAGAATTGGCAGGACGTCGAATGTACTGAGAACAAGATAGGGATTTGCTGCAACGAAAAAGACGAGGAATGCAATTCCAATCAAAAGCTCTTCTTGAGGGCGACGCGGCGCGATCCACCAAACGCAAAGCACCCACATTGCTGCGTATGCGACGGCGATGCTCAGACTAAAAAAGAAGGCGAATCCTTGGAAGGCATTTTCAAAAAAAGGAGCAGTCCACATTGCGAGGATTGTGCAAGCACGGAAGAAATACCAGGCGCCGATTGGGTACTCAATAGTGTGGCCGAAGGTGGTTGTCTGGGCGTTTTGCCCGTAGGCGAAAAAAAGGCCGCGTTGGTCTATCGAAAGAAAACCTTGTTGGCGAAAGGTGATGAGAGCGAGGCAACCACAGAGGAACAGAAGGATGAGTGTGACTGACACACCACGGCGTTTGAGCCAGGAAAGGGGATCCATATGCTTTCATGTTAACACAACACGCCGTTCCCACTTGGTTTATCACAACGTGACTTTTGATGAACTTGCTGCGCAGAACAGGTTGGTGTGGCAATTATGGATCACGAAGAACGGCTTGTGGTCTTGGAAATGCAGTAACAAGAATGGTGGTTTGGGCCCGGGGAGTCCCGGGTCTTTCTTTTTTTCTCCGATCGGGTACGCTGGCCCTGTTGTCATTTTTTGGCTATGGGGAAATTCGTCCACTTGCATGTCCATTCGCACTATAGCCTGCTTGATGCAGTGGGAAAGATCCCGGATTTGGTGAGACGCGCCAAAGAAATGGGGATGGATGCGTTGGCATTGACCGACCACGGCGCCATGTACGGGGCGATCGAATTTTACGAAGAATGTACCAAGCAGGGGATCAAGCCGATCATTGGGATTGAGATTTACCTTGCGCAGCACGGGATGCACGACCGCCGGCCGCGCATCGACGACCGTCCGACGCATTTCACCTTGCTTGCCGAGAATCTTGCTGGCTATAAAAATCTGATCCAGATCACGACCGCGGCGCACCTCGATGGGTTTTACTACAAGCCTCGTGTCGACCGTGATTTTTTGCGGGCGCATCACGAAGGGATCATTGCGCTCTCTGGCTGTTTGAACAGCGAACTCTCGCGCGCGCTGCAGCATGGCGAAGAAGAAAAGGCGACGGCGTTTTGCACAGAGATGCAGGAGATTTTTGGCAAGGATTCTTTTTTCTTGGAAGTCCAAGGACATCCGGATCTTCCATTGCAGATGGATGCGAATGAAAAGATTTTTGCATTGTCGGAAAAATTGGGGATCCCGTGCGTTGCCACAAAAGATTGTCATTATATTTCCCCTGATGATCGCGAGGCGCAGGATTTGATGGTCTGTATCGGCGGCAACAAGACGGTGGAAGACCCGACCCGCATGACTATGCGCGATGTCGATTACTCGCTTTCTTCCACCGAAGACATGATCGCTTGTTTCCCGGACCATCCGGAAGCGATCGAGCAGAGCGTTCGTATTGCCGAGCGTTGCCAACTGATCCTTGAACTGGGCAAGTGGAATTTTTCGCGCGTTGATTTACCCGAAGGAAAGACGGCGCTCGAAGTCTTGACCGAGCGTGCCTATCAAGGGTTGAAAGAAAAGATTAGTGATCCATTGACGCAAGAGGTCATTGATCGTTTGGAGTATGAATTGGGGATCATTGGGACCAAGGGATACGCCCCGTATTTTTTGACGGTCGCCGAATATACGTTGTGGGCACGGAGTCGCGGTATCATTTCTACGACGCGTGGTTCGGCTGCAGGGTCGCTCGCCTCGTACGCCATTGGGATTACGACCGTGAATCCGTTGGATTATAAATTGCCGTTTGAACGTTTTTTGAATCCCTTCCGTCCGTCGCCGCCGGATATTGATATGGACTTCGCTGATAATCGGCGCGACGAAGTCATTGCTTACGTCTCCGAAAAATACGGTTGGGATCACGTTGCCCAGATCTGTACCTTTGGGACGATGGCCGCGCGTGCTGCGGTCCGTGATGTCTGCCGGGCCCTGGCTTTCCCATACTCGTTTGGCGACCGCATTTCGAAAATGATTCCGATGGGCAGCCAAGGCTTTCCGATGACGATTGAAAAGGCTAAGGAAGTATCGGCGGAGTTGCGCGCTGCCTATACCAGCGAACCGGATGTCCATCGTGTGCTTGATGTTGCTCAAAAAATCGAAGGCTGTGCTCGCCATATTTCTGTCCACGCCGCTGGTGTGGTGATCGCCCCAACCGCGCTGACTGACTACATGCCGCTGCAGCGTGAACCGGGAGGCGAGAAGTTGATCACCCAGTACGACATGCACGCCTCGGAACAATCCGGCATTTTGAAGATGGATTTTCTTGGTATTCGCAACTTGTCCATTTTGGGATATGCGGTGGAATTGATTCGCGACCGCCGCGCTGTCGTGATCAACTTAGATACCTTGCCGCTTGACGACAAGAAGACATACCAACTGTTAGCGCGCGGCGAGACGACAGGACTCTTTCAGCTCGGTGGCGACGGTATGACGCGGTATTTGATGGAACTGGAACCGGCGACCATTTTTGACATCATGGCCATGGTTGCCTTGTATCGTCCTGGCCCGATCGATTCAATTCCCGAATACATCCGTCGCAAAAAAAATCCAAAGTTAGTGCGCGTCCTCGACCCGCGCATGAAGGAAATTTTGTCGATGTCGTACGGGATCATTACCTATCAGGATGATGTGTTGCTCACTGCCATTCATCTCGCGGGCTACAACTGGGAAGAGGCGGACAAATTGCGTAAAGCGATGGGAAAGAAAATTCCTAAAGAGATGGCTGCACAAAAAGAAAAGTTCTTTTCCGGCTGCATCAAAAATGGCATGACCGAGGTGAAAATTACTGAGTTGTGGAAACTGATCGAACCGTTTGCTGCCTACGGATTCAACAAAGCACACGCGGCAAGCTATGCAATCGTGGCGTATCAGACCGCCTACCTCAAAGCCAATTTTCCAGCCGAGTACATGACCGCGGTGCTGACTGCGGAATCGGGCGACATGGACACTGTTGCCGAAGCAATCGCCGAATGTCGACGCATGGGCATCGCTGTGTTGCCACCGGATGTGAACGAATCCCGCGCGACGTTTACGGTGGTTGATGATGTGAATATTCGTTTTGGATTGCTTGCCATCAAGAACTTGGGTGAAGATACGGTCCGTGCGATTATTGCTGAGCGCGACGCCAAGGGTCCGTTTACGGATTTGGAAGATTGCATCACGCGCATTGATTCCAAACACTGCAACCGGAAATCTTTAGAAGCGTTGATTAAGTCCGGTGCGTTAGAGCGGTTTGGTGAACGCAATTTGCATCTCGAAAACATCGAAGAATTGTTACGACGGAATAAGGAGGCTGCGGCCATGGCGCTCTCCGGGCAGTCATCACTTTTTGCTTTTGCACCGGCGGTCGGGCCAACGACGACGTTTCGGTTGCGCGATGTGGCTCCGGCGGCAGAGCAGATGAAGTTGGCGTGGGAAAAAGAATTGCTCGGGATGTATGTTTCGAGCCACCCATTTGATGCGATCACTGCAGTCGTGACCGAGGGGCTCACGCCCATTCGTTTGTTGAATACTCTGGACCGCAAGCAGTATGTGGTTATCGGCGGCGTGTGGCAGACACCAAAATCGGTCGTGACCAAAAATGGCGACCCGATGCTGTTCGGGACGATTGATGATGGATTGTCGAACGTCGAAGTCGTGGTGTTTCCAAAAGTGTTGGCAGCGGATGTCGGTGTCTGGCGCGAAGGCGTGACACTCTTGGTGATGGGGCGTCGTTCGGAAAAAGAAGACGAAATTCGCTTTCTCGCCCAGCGCGCCATCGCTGTCTCTGCCGAAACAGCGCGTGATGCACTGGCAGCGTTACAGAGCGGGAATTGGGCAGCATCCGCGGCGGCAGTAGAATTGTCCTCCGTTTCCGTCCGTGTCCACGGCGAACCTGATCCGGCGCGCCTCGCCGCACTTCGGCGTATTTTTGAAGCGCATCCTGGCGAAACGCGTGTGGTGATTGTTGTTGGCCAGAACGGCGCAGAACGGCGTATTGAAACCCCCTTCCGTATTTCTTTAGATGACCCAACGCGCCGCGACATCGCTGCCATCGTCGGCGCGGAATCGGTGCAGGGAGTGGGAGCGTGACAGAAAGCGAAACACGAAATGCGTAATGCGAATCCTGTCGGCGTTTCGTGTTACGCGTTTCGAGTTTCGCAGCACCTGATGCGCGTTACGCGTTTTGCGTTTCGCATCCGATCCGCGTTCTGTGCTATCATAGAATTACATTACGATTTTTCTATGGCACCTTCCTCTCGTTCCCATCGCGGCGTTTTTGATGATGAGTTTGCGTTGCCGTCGCACGGCGGTCGTAGCAAGGGGCATGCGGGGCGTCCGTCTGCGCCAGGATCGGTGGTTCGTCTGTCTTTGTACAAGAAGATTGCGGCGACATTTGTCACACTCTCTGTGCTGGCGTTGTTTTTTGTTTTGTACATTTCTTTTGCTCACGCCACGGTCACGATTGTGCCGAAAGTCGAACAAGCGAGCACGACGTTTTCTGTATCGCTGACCCCGGAACCGAAGGGGGCGGACGCGTTGCAGGGATATATTTTTGAAACTGTGGTCGACGGGACAAAAACCGTCGTCGCCTCAGGAACCGCAGCAACGATGGTCGAAGGGACTGCTTGCGGATCCGTCACTATCATCAATGATCAATCAAAAGCACAACCGCTCGTTACGACGACGCGTTTGCTGACGCCAGACAATGTGTTGTTTCGCATCAAGAAGACGATCACGGTTCCGGCTCATGGTCAGACCTTTGTTGATGTTTGTGCCGACAAGCCAGGAAAAACGGGGGATATCGCCCCGTCTACGTTCACCATCCCGGGACTTGCAACAGATCTCCAGAAAAAAACATACGCACAATCGTTTTCTGCGATGCGGGGAGGCCTTTCGAGTGTTTCCGTGGTGACTGAGGCAGAAGTTGCGCAGGTGGTTGATGCGTATGCCCAAGAGTTGGGTGCGCAGGCCACCCTAAAATTACGCGACCTTGTTCCTGTTGCGGAAATGCGTGCCGGCTCCTTCTTGACGCAGAACATTGTGAAGCGTGAAAACACTGCGAAGCCAGGCAGTCCGCAAAACGGCTATACCATTTCCCTTTCTGTCCATGTTGTCGGCGTCTTCTACGATCCAATGGCGCTTGGGCAAACAGCGGCTGCGGGGCTGCGTGCATCGATTGGTTCCGGGCGAGATCTTATCGCTGTCGATCAAGAACACCTTGCTGCCAAATTGGAACAGGCTGATGCTGTGGAAAAAAAGGCACGGGTGAGCGTGACGATTGGTGGGAAAGCAGTGCGTCGCGGTGCGGCAGAGGTTGTTGATATCGATAAGATCGTCGGGCTTTCGCCAAAAGATGCGCTGCGGTATTTGGAAAGCCTCCCGTTTGTCGCTTCGGCCGACGTCTCTCTTTCGCCAGTCTGGGCGCGTAGCATCCCGACACTCAAAGATCACGTCGATGTTGTGGTACAGCAACCAAAATAGGTTTTGACAACCATCCCAAGAAGACGGTAGGCTACGGATAACACGACGAGAGGACAAATTGGACAGTGCCGACGGCAGAGAGAGCGGGGATCGTGGCTGGAAGTCCCTGTGCCGACGGTTGATCTGATACCACCTCACCCATAGGGTCGTGATCTCGATAAAAGAGTGGGTTTGCACAGGCAGATCAAATTGGGTGGAACCGCGGAGGTCATAAGACCATTCGTCCCAAGCAGTGAACAGCG
>CALRHY010000037.1 GCA_943359495.1 Candidatus Uhrbacteria bacterium RIFOXYB12_FULL_58_10 | reverse complement strand
CGCCGCCTTCACCCGCTCCCGCGCCTCCTGACACGCCGCATCCGGCAACCCCACAATCGTAAAATGCGGCAACCCCGGCGACACATCGGCTTCCACCTCGACCGTTGGCGCATCAAGGCCGATCAATGTTGAACAAAAAACTTTGGTACTCATGCATCCAGCGTAGCGGATGCGGTGGCTATCTGGTGTGGGGGATTTTGTCAAGTAGCTATGCAAGAAAATTTTTAGAAAAAAAGAAGGCTGCAGGTGTTGCCTGAAGCCCTTGATCCTCGCACGCGGTGGTCGAGGCTATATCACCGAACCACGGGAAGCCGACGCGGTGTTCCTTTGGTGGCGTGTCGCGTCCAGAATGCTTCCCGAGGCGCGCAGCCACCGTCGAAAGCTTGGGTGATCGGCCTCACCTTTTCCCAGAGATCGAGAAGCGAAGTCTCGCGAACGTTGCCGAGTGACAGGCCTTCGCCCGGACAGTCGAGCACGTTCCCTTTGATCTTCACATAGAGACCGAGGCCCCGAATCGTGCAAGGGGTGCCGCCGGCATAGGGGAACCGCGATGCGTGTTCGATGCCGAACTCGTTGCGATCGATCTCTGCAAGCTGAGCGAAGAGGGCGAATTGTTCCTCGCGGCTCAAGGCGTTGTAGAACACCTCTTCTCCGCTCCGACCAGACGGCAGGTAGTTCACCACGAGCACGAAGACGTTGTGCTCACGTGCCCAGCGGTGTAGCCGAGGTATCTCCGCCTCGTTTTCGCGACAGACGATCGTGTCGAATGCGAGTCGCGTCGGTGTGGTATCCGCGAAGCCTGCGGCGAACAAGAGTTCGATCGCTTGCTGTCTGTCCGCGAAGTACCGTTCGGCATTCGGTCGCTTGCGTGCGTTCGGCCCGGCCACGATCGCGTTCTGGTACGCCTCATTCCAGAGGCTATTCACCTTCACGACCACCGTTGCACCAATGTCGTACAGCCGCTGGACAAAACTTGCGTCTGTGAGACGGAGTGCGGCTTCGGTGTAGACGATCGGCGTGATGCCGTACTCGCGTATGCAACCGAGGATCTCCCAAAAGTTTGGGTCGATCGTCGGCTCCCCAGCGCCCACGAAGTTGATCGAACGAGCGCCGAGCGCGGCAGCCTGACGGATCAGATCCAACCGCTCCGCGAGGCTCATCTCTTCGTGGAGACGCCGCTTGGCACCTTCCGGATTCGCCGGATCTTCCGTGAAGCAGAAGTCGCAGTTCCATGGGCAGGCATTGGTGCCGAGCTCGAAGGCTGGGTTCAGCATGCGGTGATCGGCAATCGCCGCCGCAACCTCCCTACGTGTGAAGTTCCATCCCGCCATGGTGTAGCCATGACGAAGCAAATCGAATTCCCGAGGCAAACCGTCGACAGTGATCGACGGTTGGACAATACGACGTTCCATCGGTCCTCCTTGCTCGTTTTTTTAGAAATCGTTTGGGTTTACTGCATTTCCCCAGAAAGATTATACAGTCGAGGAACAATAAAAATACACAAAAAAACGCTTTTTGTCAAGCGTCTTTCCTGCCGTGAGACTTTCTGTTTCCGGCTAAAAAAACGACGCACCCATCTGAAGAGTACGTCGTGCCTTGGTTTTTCGTGTTGAACCAGCAATCCCTACTTCATCGATGCAACAATTGTTTTCGTCACTGCATCACCGGGCGCTGCGGGCTCCATCAAATTATAGACTTCGATGACATAGCGGCGACCATCTTTTTCAAAAAGATATTGTTCCTCAGTACAACCGGCGCCGTCACAGACAAAGGTGACTTTTTTCACATTCGGATTTGTTGTAGCCGTCAACGGGAAGTCGTTATATTGCCGTTTGTCTATTTCTCTCAAATACATCTGATAGCCTTTTTCAAAATAAACGACTCCCTCTGTCCCTGGTCCACCGCCGATCCGAAGTTCTCCCGCCGCGCTGTCTAAGCGAAGATTTGTTTGGCCCTCTACAAACGCATCCTTTTCGGTGTTGAGATACCACCCCTTTGGATAGGAGAAGGAAATATCCTGATAGTTTGCCGTGACCCATTCCGTGCCCGTTGCCGGACTCGGCATCGCCTTCTCTGCTACTGGTGTTGGCACAGCCGATGTTTCTGCCTTGAGGTTTCGAATATCAGACCGTAATGCGGTCACTTCTTCCCGTGCCTCGCGGCTTTCCATTTGTCCTTTGACGACAAAGACGAGACAGCCAAGCGAAACCAAGAGCGTTACGGCAATGAGGACGTATAGCGCGGGACTGGGAGAACGAGGATCTGTAGGATTGGGCATAAGAAAGTGTTAGTCACTATTAAGAAACAGCATAGCATGTCTTTTTGCAAAAGAAATCCTCAAAGGGCAGTTACTTTTGCTTTTCTGACAGTGTAAACAACGAAACATCCCTCGTAATTCCTTGCCAATCCTTTTCCTGCACCACAAACGTCTCCCAGGCCGCGTCACCCTGTTTTGTGAAGGAAAGATCTGTTAGTGCTCCATCAGACCAGCTGGTGAGTATGGAGAGCCACTGGCGGCATGGTGCCGTGTCAGGTTGTGTTGCACAGTCCTTTACTAGAAAAAACGCCGAGTACATGTTGGCGAGATACCAAGGGACAATCGGGTCTTCTTGGTAGTGTGATTTGTATCTGCCGAAAAAGCGTTCTGCGGCGGCGGTGTGTTCGTTGAAGTAGGGGACGAGCGTTCTTTTTTCGGTGTTTGGTTCTGTGTCTTGGGTATGGAAAATCTTTTCTGCGGCATCCGTCTGTTTTGCAGACGGGACGAGACGGAAAATGTTGTCGCTGCGCACATCGTCCTCGCTCGCGCTAGGAGACAACAGGACTGTTTCTGTTCCGCGTATCGCCGTTGCTATGCCGCGCACTTCCTCGGAGCACGCGCCGCCGATGAGGAAATGGATATTTTGGGCAATAAGTTTTTTTGCTGCATCACGAGCTGTCTTTTCATCACAGGCTCCATCCGCAGTTACAAAAGAAAAAGATGGAGCGTCAGGATCTGCATTGATATCAGCGACGGCCATTTCTGCGGCACGAAGCAGTACTTTCCCGATTTCTTTTTTTTCACCAGTCAGGGGAAGAATGATGCCAACAGCAAGTTGTTTATCCTGGGATTTGGTTGTGGATGGGGGGAGTGGAGTTGGTGGGGGAAACTGGGGGGTAAAGGTGGCGTTGAAAGAGTGAGGCCATTGCGCGATCAACGTATAAACAAGCGCGGCAGCAATGGCGCAGCCGAGGACGGTCCAAAATGGTTTGGCGTATTTAGGAGTGTCCGACGGAAGGTTCGGCGGCGTTTCCATGGTCATGGTCGTGAGGTGTCTGAGAATCGCCGCGGCGCGGTTGTTTTGGCCGTTGGAACATCAACAGGACGATTCCTACAACAACCATGCCATCTGCAATGTTCACCAAAGAAATCGGGCCAATGCGGAGATAGTCGATGACAGCGCCGAGGGTAAGGCGGTCGTAAAAATTGCTGGCGGCACCAAAGACGAGGAATCCTAAGGCAACGATGTTTCGCGTCGAAAGCCGTTCTTTGAGGACGTGACTAATAACACCAAAGAGGATGATCCCTGTCGCAATGAGGACCAGATTGCGGTGGGCTGGCAGGCTGAAGGCGATCCCGGTATTTGCGTAGCGTTCTAAGCCGAGCAAGTTCGGGATCCAAAATACCCCCTCCGGTGGGAGAGAGTATTGAGCGTAATTTTTGAGAGCCCTGTCGACAACGAAGAGCAGAAGCGCACCAAGGAGTCCGGGGAGAGCCCGCAGAATGGCGTTGTGCTGCTGCGATGCGATCATGTGTTTGCTTACACTTCTTGGGTCAGGCGTTTTTTGCACTCAATGCAGGCAGAAGAGGCGGGGCGAGCCAAAAGACGGTTTGGATCTATTTCTTTGTTGCAGTACTTGCACAGTCCATATTCGCCCTTTTCGATACGGGCAAGGGCGCTATCGACGTCGCGGAGCGCTGCACGGAGCGTTCGTTCCAAAGAGAGGTTGGTGGAGTAATTGTCTACTTCTGCTGCGTTTTCGTCATCTTTGTCGCCTATCTGTGGGAATTTCACCTCGTAGGCCTCGGATCCTGCTTTGGCATCGAACTCGGTGACTTGTATATCTAAACGCGCTTTCTCCTCGCGCAGATCCTTTTCGATTTTTGTGAGAATGGTTGCTTCCATAGCCTGGAGTGTAAAGGTATTAAAAGAAGTATACGGCCACAGGTTTGGTAGGGCAAGGGCAAAGGTTTGTAAAGAAGAGCCTAAAATTTGAGCAAAAAGAAAAGGCGGTGACTTGTTTTTCAAAGAGTTGAAATAAACAAGGCCGCCTTTCGGCGGGGTTTGGGGGTTACCCATCAAGGCAGTGGTTCAGCGATCTGCACCACTCTCTAGATGAGTAACTCCACGAAATTGACCCGTCGTGACGAAACCGGCCCTTCAACCATTCTTGGGTAGAGCCCCAGTCGAACGGCAAGCCGTTCGAAAAGTAGGGGATACCGCATGTTGCCTTTTTGCTTTTGTTTTTGTTTTGGCGACGTTGGCAAAACAGGCGGAAGAACAGTGTATGAAGAGAGGAAAGTATGCCCCTCGAGCCATCCAGCGTTTTCTGGATGAGAGAAACAATTTCCTACTGGTTTTGTGAAAGAACATGTACAGACGATTACTGTACAAAATTAGTGTACACCTTTTTTGCCTCTACGTCAATCATCAGAAGATCGAAGAAAATACTCTATTTTGAATAAAATGTGGATAAGTCTGTGTATAAGCTGCCTGTTTTATCCACAAAGAGTGGATAACTTGTCCACCGAGTGTACACACGGGATATTTCTTAGGAAAAACTTCAATAGGACGACATGACCTTTTTTATTGTTCTTTCCCTTGTCATCCTCGCGAAGGCGGGGACTTGCCTACCGGACGAAGCGTCCTTCGGCAGGCAGGTCCACGATGTCGATCCGACCCGCTGGACCTGCCTGCCGCACGGCGCGTCCGGTAGGCAGGTTCCCTTCTCCAAGGGAATGGCAGAAAATTAGAATGGAAACGCAAGAAAATGGAGCGTTGTGAGGGAAGAACTCCACGGATCCATCATTTGGTCCACGTGGTTTGAAAGAGTTCCCTCTATGGGCGTTGTTGTTGAAGAAAGGATGTAGATGCCATCACTTTCTTGGAAATAAAGGACTTTTGTTGCGTTAGATGGAATGGTGAAAGTGGTGAGACTGTCCTTGTTTTGAACAAAAACCTTTGTTTTTGCGGTGGTGAACGTTGAGATCAGGGTTCCGTCTTGAAGAAGCCCCTTTTTTATTCCGGGATAGAGTCGAGAAAGGCTGAAAAAAATAAGCTTTTCTGTAGGCGTTGCTGGATTCTTGGTCTGCCAGACGAGGGAAAAGTCTTTCGTGTCTCCCATCTCTTTCACAAACAATGCTGCGGACTCTGCATGGAAGACATTCCAAAGGAGACTGAGTGGAAGTCCACGATCTGCAAGAATTGTTTGTATTTCTTTGATCTTTGGCGTTGAAGAGGCTTGTTGGTTGAGTAATTCTTGAAATTGTACTGGGTTCTTTTGAAAAATTTGGTTTGGTGCGTCCGCACTCCTGTTTTGCTGGCGCGTCTGAGACAGAACGAGTATTCCTCCAGCCAAAACGAGGACACAAAGCACAAAGAGCCATGGTCCTACAGGAGGAAAACCATGGCTCAGTGTACGGATGCGTTGTCGAAGCGCTGGAAACATGTTTGAACGAGTCCAATTTCTCGAATGGTTCGATATCGCCCGACGTTCCTTTTTATAACCTGTTTACACTCTTTCCTTCCATCCCCTTGTAGAAGGGGATCCACGAGTCGCAGATCGAAATCGTGGATCCCTGCCTTCGCTGGAATGACAGGAGTAGAAGGAGTGAAAAAAAGATGGTGAACAAGCTCTTAAAAGAATCTCAACACTCCTCTGTCATTGCGAGGGAAGGTGTCGTTAGACACTCCCTCACAATGACAAGGAAACTACGTTTTTAGTGTCGGAATCCTCCACCTCCACCTTGGCGTGGGGGTGGGCGGCGGGCGGGGACTGGTGGTGCTGTCGGGTCAGCAGCTTGTTTGATCGACAGATTGATGCGTCCTTGGCTATCAATTTCAATCACTTTCACCTCCACCTTATCGCCCATTTTGACAACCGCCGAGACAGACTCGACGCGTTCCGGGGAAAGTTCGGAAATGTGCACCAAGCCTTCTTGTTTCGGCATGATTTCAACAAATGCACCGAAATCCATCAAGCGGGTGACTGTTCCAGTGAAGATTTCACCAACTTTTGCTTCGCGCGTGAGATCTTTGACCCAAGCAACGGCGCGATCGACGCCCGCTGCGTCTGCTGAGCAGATGATGACTGTGCCATCGTTTTCAATATCAATGGAAACGCCGGTCGCATCAATGATTTCATTGATGACTTTGCCGCCCGGGCCGATAACATTGCGGATCAAATCAGGGTTGATCTTGAAGGTGATGAGACGCGGCGCATATTGCGAGAGTTCTGGGCGTGGAGCTGGCAGCGCGGCTTCAAGTATTTCCAAAATACGCATGCGGCCTTCGCGCGCTTGCAGAATGGTTTCGCGGATCATGGATGGGGTCAAACCGTCAGTCTTTGTATCCATCTGAATGGCGGTGATTCCAGCGCGGGAACCGGCGATCTTGAAGTCCATACCGCCTTTGCCGTCTTCCAAGTCTTGCAAGTCAGTAATGATGCGGTACTTTCCAGTTGCTTCGTTAGTCGCAATACCCATGGCAACGCCGCCAACGTGTGCGGTAATAGGAATCCCTGCATCCATGAGTGCAAGTGTCGAACCACAGGTCGAACCCATCGAAGAGGATCCGTTTGATCCGAGAACTTCAGACACGACGCGAATGGCGTAAGGGAAGGTTTCGCGGGCAGGCAAGACAGGGAGCAGGGCTTTTTCAGCAAGTGCACCATGGCCAATTTCGCGGCGGCCTGGGCCGCGGTTCGGGCCGGTTTCACCGACTGAGTAGGCAGGAAAGTTGTAGTGGTGCATGTAGTGCTTTTTGCCACTTTCCTCCATACCATCCAACGTTTGTTCATCAGATGGTGCTCCGAGCGTTGCAGTTGAAAGGATCTGTGTTTCGCCGCGCGCAAACAAACCGGAGCCGTGAGTGCGTGGGATCAGGCTGACTTCTGCGGAAAGGGGACGGATGTCGGTGACGGAGCGTCCGTCCACGCGCTGGCCTTTTTCAAGGATTGCGCGGCTGACCTCTGCTTCCATCCAACCG
>CALRHY010000036.1 GCA_943359495.1 Candidatus Uhrbacteria bacterium RIFOXYB12_FULL_58_10 | reverse complement strand
GCTCCGACCATGATGAAAGAGGCGAACCTTATCGGTGGACTTGTTGGCTTGTGGCTCGTGCTCGCGTTCATCGCTATCATGATCGTTGCGACCGTGCTCAAAGGCATGGCGTTGTGGCGCGCTGGGCAAAAAGGGCAGAAGGGTTGGTTTGTCGCGTTGTTCCTCATTAACACTGCGGGGATTCTCGAAGTGATCTATCTTTTGACGGCAGGGAAACGCGACGCTGTCGTCAAGAAATAAAAGCGTCTGCAAAGAAAAAAGTCCTGCTAGTGCAGGGCTTTTTTTATCGCGTCTTTTTTCCACAGGATATGGACACGGGGTGTGGCTTTGTGTACAATCGACTCTCGCTCTTTGCTTATTTCTCTTGTCCGGGCCTAGATCTTCGGCCCTGCTTGTATGATGTACGAGCCGTTTCTCAGACTTGGTATCATGGTTTTTCTGCTCGTAGGCATGGCCATGATTCCGTTCTGGCTCGAGTCGCGCGGATAGTTCTGTGTCGTTCCCCATTGTCACCAACTGCGATCTTGTCGCGCGGCTGGTGAGAGGGAATGCTGCACGCTTCGCCTCCCCATTCTTCACTCTCGTTTCTGTAGAGGAAGCCCATTGGGAGGCTTTGTTGTTTCTCTGGCTTTTTTGAGGATTTTCCCTCCTTCCCAGGCAGCAAAAAAACGGGTAGGATGCCTCCATACCCTATGATTTCCAGCATTCGCAAACAACAACGCGGACGGTTCCGCCTTTGGCTCTCCGCCCCCGTCATTTACCTGATGATTATTCCGCTCGCGTTTCTTGATGCCTGCTTGTGGCTCTATCAAGGAGTATGTTTTCCGTTGTACGGCATCCCAGCAGTTCCACGAAAGCAATATATCCGCGACTCTCGAAAGCGTTTGGGATATCTTTCGCGCTTTGACCGTTTGAATTGTTGGTACTGTAGTTATGCGAATGGTCTGATCAATTATGCTCGCGAGGTCACTGCACGTACCGAACGTTTTTGGTGTCCGATCAAACAACAATTTGAGCAACGCTTTTTTGCTCCTGCGCATCACAAGAGTTTTGTGGAACAAGGAGATGTTTCCGGCCTCGCCTCCGTGCTCTCTGATCGTCCGCAAAAAGATGGTGTGCAAGATACCGCTCATTGATGTCCTATGCAGAACGAGCATTTTCTGAAAATTAGCAAAGAGGATTACGAACAGGTTGCCCGCGCCCTGGTCGTGTTTGACCATATCCGCCATCGGACTGCGGAACGTCGTAGTATCAAAGCTGAGGAACCTTCTGATCTCCAAGAACGCTGGATGATCGAAGGCGAACGCTTTGGGCAATCGCTTTCTGAAGAAGAACAGGAAAAAATCATGCACGATGCCTTTACGGCGATCGATGGCTTTTTAGAAACCGAAACGTGGCACGAACTTGCCTGGTGGGTTGCTGAACGCGAATACAAAAAGTTGGCAGCAGATTGTCGCGATGATGAAGCGCGCGAGTTGGTTATGGATCGCATCTACCACCAAGTGATGGAAGAGTTTTTTCGCAATGGCGTTGACCGTATCCAAATTCCCAACGTCCCCGGCGATGCGCTTGCGCCCAAACGTGTTGTTCACGCGCTCAAAGCCCTTCGTGCAGAAACCCAGAATCTTTCTCAAGGACCATCTTCCTCCCCACGTCCTGTGCGACGACGTTCGAGTTAGTCGTCGATGCCCTTAAGGGGTTTGGGGGATGGTGACTGTTTGAGCGCCTTGGTTCTGCCCCAATTCCCATCCCCTTGCAGAAGGGGATCCACGATGTCGGTGCCGACCCGTGGATCCCCGCCTTCGCGGGGATGGGAAATACAAGTGCACGAAAATGGCGATACTGTTCTTTTGGGATTCGCCAAAAGAATGTCGGACGTATAGATATTTTTAAAACTATTGATCCTATGCGTCCTCTCTCTCGCACTCTTCTCCTTTTCGCCACCGCAATTCTTCTTGGTGCTGGCTGTGTCGAGCGTGTCACTGGCCTCGCTGGTTCTTTTTCTTTGGGTGGTGGCGCTTCGCAAGATGTCGTAGCGAATGCTGCTGCGATCGTTTTCAAACCACAGAGCACACTGATCATTTTGCCAACGGTTCTTGGGGTTGGTGCAGGATTGTTGCAGGATCGTCGCACTATTGTGACATTGAATGTCTGGAAGCCGCGCGATAAAGCGTCGTTTTCTTGGACACGGAACGAGAAAAAAGAAACGGCGGCGTCTGTGCAAGCGCGGGCTGCCCTTGAGGCAAAAAAAGTAGGCACACCTATCGGAACAACGACGGACGAGGCGTCAGCGGCGGTGTATGAAAATGTCCAGAAAAAGGGGACAATCAACATCCAAAATTTGCGCGACAGCGAATCGAATTTTTTGCCGTCGTTTTGGCCAGAAGGTGCACATGATGCTAGTAATAACAGCGTGCTCTTTTTGTCACACGCGGTTTATGAAAAATTGCGGACGACAAAAAAGTCGCCATGGCATCCCGGACTTTTTGAAAATCCGGTCGGTGCAGTCTTAGATCTTTCCGAATCCGTTCTTTCGCAAATTACTGGCTTGAAAGAAAAAATTCAGCTGCGACGCGAAGCCTCTGAACTTACTGCTGCTGATGATTTTTCAACGTTTTCGCTGCTCGTGAATGGCAAGCAAAAAGTCGTCCGTGTTTTTCGGGTGCATGACGCCGCGGCCGAATACGTTATTCTCGATAACGAAGATGCACCGCTCATTCTTAAGGCGACACTGAACCCTGTTTCTTCCGGCGCATTAGATATTCTGACCCCGCTCGGCGTACTCAAAGCATTTGCGGGATACGAAATTTCTGAAGTGACGCTCTAGACCATGCGGCACCGTATCTCGGCAAGCACTTTCTATCAGTATCTCAGTTGTCCACTACAGCTGTGGTTTGCCTGTTACGGCGATCAGAAAAAAAAGGGGATCGTGTCTCCGATTCGCGAACAACTATTTCGCGCTGGCCGAGCGCATGAAGTTGTAGTGATGCGGGACCTCGGTATTTCCCCCGTTCTTGTCGATTGTGAAGATGAGCAGCAAGCTTTCCAGAAAACCTTGGCGCTGATGAAAGCAGGCAAGACGATTTACCAAGGGACGCTCATTGATGGTGATTGGATTGGCCGTCCGGATATCTTGATCCCGAAACGTGGACGTTCTCGTTTGGGCGGTCATCATTACACCGTCCAAGACATCAAGTTGACGACGGATTTGACCGATGAACATCGCTACCAATTGACGTTCTATACGCTGTTACTCGAGCGCATCCAAGGCATTCGTCCACGATACGCTTCTATCCTCAACGGCGCACGCAAAACGATTCGCTTTGATAATACGGAATTTCTCGAGCGTTTTGAACGGACACTGACAGAGATTGAAAAAATTCTCGCTGGCGAAAAACCGCCGCCCTTTTTGTCGGGATCGTGCAAAGACTCACCATGGTTTCAGGCCTGTATTCAAGAAGCGGTCACAACGAATGACCTCTCGCTTGTCTACAAAATTTGGCGAAATGAATACGACCGCCTCCGTGAAGCTGGTGTAAAAACGGTTACTGATCTTGCGCACGCGGATTTTTTTCGTTTGGAAGAACGTGTGCGCCATATTTCGTCTTCGCGACTCGCTCGTTTACAGCAGCAGGCGATTGGTTTGGCGGAGAAAACCCATTTCGTGATTGAGCAGCCAGAACTTCCGGTCGCCGCAGTCGAAGTCTTTTATGATATCGAAACAGACGTCCTTTCTGCGCCACCGCTTCAGTATCTTCACGGTGTCTTGGTGGTACGTCATGGAAAAAAGGAATCTCGGGCTGTCTACAAGCTATTTTTAGTCCGTAATCCAAAGCAAGAGGGGAAAGTCTGGAAACGGTTTTGTGCATTCTTGAACACGCTGCCGAAAGATGCGGTGATCTACCATTACGGACGGTATGAACAGCAAGTGGTTGCAGACCTTGCAAAACGCTATGGAGCGCCGCGTGCTGCACTCGAACGTTTTTCCCGTATGATCGACCTCTCGCGCATCGCTCAACGTTGTGTCTTGTTTCCCACGCAATTCTATTCGTTGAAAGACCTGGCGAAATACCTCGGCTTCCATTGGCGCCACAAAGAGGCGTCTGGTCTCAATTCGATTGCCTGGTACCAAGAATGGCGAAAAAATAAGGTACTGGCTGTCCGCAAGCGCATGCTGACCGACATCCTCGAATACAACGAAGATGACGTCCGCGCCACGCGCGTCCTCAAAGATTTTTTGGCGGGAGTGAAGATGTAGATCTCCAAGAGAAACAAAAACTCCCTCGAGGGCATCGGGGGAGTTTTTGTTTGAATCTTTTGTGCACCAGCATGTTGTTGCTGCAAAAAAGATTTTGCCGGACGCGTTCATCGTGTCTTGTTGACCACGAGAACGCGTCCGGTTGCGCGGGCTACTCCGACGAGTCTTGCCGCCGTGCGAGGCGGTCGCGGATCCACCAGTAGAGGTCCTCAATGCGGCCGGGGATGTCGAGAGTGATGACGTGAAGGACGAGTATCGTCCCCACCATTCCTCCGACGCCTCCGAGCAGGGCACCGAGGAAGAGCCACAGCCAGCCTCCGCAGATGAGGCCGCCGACGGCTCCGAGCACTGCTCCGACGGCTCCCACATAGAGCGAGATGACCGCCTAGATGAGGGCGTCGAACACCGCACGAACCAAACCTGACATGGAAACCTCACTTCGGGAGCTGCGCAACGCCAGTTGCCCAGACCATCTGACGAATGGTTCTCCCAGAATAGCCGGTAAAAAAGGTGTTTATTAGCTATTCCAGAAGGATCACCACAAAAAGCAGTATACACAAAAAAGACTTTTTTGTCAATAGTTATTGACACTCGTGTCTTTCCTGGTTTCCTTTGGGTTTCTCCTGTACTCTTCTCTCTAGTATTCCTACTGTTTTTCTATGTCTGAACGATACATTCCTGAAGAAGCCAGAGAAATGTCGGCAGAGAAACCTTTGTGGAAAGGGGAGACTCCGCAGCGGTTGCGGACGGCGTGTGAAAAGGCGGTGAAACCGTTTGTTAAAGAGATGTCTGTCGAAGGGCGCGAGCATCTGGCAGAACTTCCCAAGGATCGCCGTGTGATAATTGTCACTTCGCATTTTTCCAACTTGGACGCACTGGAAGTGATAAATGCGTTAGGTGAGGACATGAATATACAGGTCACTGCCATGTCCACGCATTGGGAAGATGTACGGAAGGTATTGATTGCGGCTTCTGGGGAAGAGTCATTTTCAAAAATTAGTTACCGTATGGAAAACGGTAAACGCGTTGGAGAGTTTAGTCCTTGGGATTACGAAGATATTGCCGAAGTCATACAAGAAACAGGAAAGGTGCCTTGGGTGGCGACGGAAGGCGTTCAGGTGGATAAGAAAAAAGGAATGGCCCGCGCTGGTGTCGGTCCTGCGTATCTTGCCGAAACCATGGACGCAGTCATTCTTCCAGTGGCTATCGTCACTGAAGGGCCAGGTGCAAGTGTTGAGGGTGGGATAGGGACAGCAAAAGCGTTGCTCGGTCAGATAAAAGTGACAGTCCGTATTGGGGCATCGATAGAGATTCCAAAAGTGGATACGGCTCCCATCAAGGCGTTATTTTCCCGAAGACTGCACGAAGACGACTACGAGGCGGCATTACAAGATCCTGCACAGCGAGAGGGTATTCGTAAACAAAACCGAGAGTTTTCCGCGGCAACCAAAGAGTTGCGCGGTGCAGCGGATGTGATCGGAAAGGCGATAGCTGCATTGTTGCCCGAAGAACAGCGGGGGTATTATAAAGAGTAAGTTGTTTCTTCTTTCGGTATTTCTTATTTTCGAAAATCAACATACTATGCGTTCATCATTTCTTGTCTCTTCCGCCGCCCTCCTTATTCTCCTCGGTGCCGGCTGCCAATCTGCGGCATCTGATGCATCTCTTTCTTCTTCTGCTATGAATACTCCTACTCCTGCCGTTCGTGCTCGCGTCAATGTCCCAGGGCTTCCTGGTGTTTTAGAAGAAACCGAACGAACTAAGAAACAGGTTCATATCACGACCGAGAAAGGCGATATCGTGTTTGAGCTGTTTGGGGCGGAAGCGCCGCTCACAGTCTCTAATTTTGTCTGGCTGACCCGCCATGAGTTTTATAACGGTTTGACGTTCCATCGTGTGGAGCCCGGCTTTGTGATCCAGGGTGGAGATCCGAATGGGAATGGGACGGGCGGCCCGGGCTATCAGTTTGCAGATGAGAAGGTGACGCGCGACTATGACGAGGGGATTGTGGCCATGGCTAATGCTGGGCCGAACACCAACGGTTCGCAATTCTTTATCATGTTGGCCGATAATGCGACCTTGCCAAAAAACTATACGATCTTTGGAAAAGTGATTTCTGGGCTTGATGTCGTCCACCAGATCCGGGTCGGCGATGTGATGAAAGAGGTGCGCCTTGAAGACGCTCCGTAATTTTTTGACTATGCGTTTGCGGCCCCTGTTTTTCTTTAGCGCGCTGTTGCCGTTTCTCTTGCCCTCGGCTGCCGCCGCGGCGACGTTTCGCGGCCCTGTCGAATACGATGCCGAAACAGCGGTCGTCATCACCGAAAGTGAGATCGTTCCGGACGATCTGTATGCTTTCGGTAAATCTGTTGTCATCTCTGGTGATGTTGCTGGCGACCTGTACGTGGTTGGCGGAGAGGTCACAATAGAAGGCACCGTCCATGGTGATGTGGTGGCGATTGCAGGATCGGTGCATATTCCTGGCATTGTCATGGAAAGCGTCCGTGCTGTCGGTGGCGATGTCGACATCACGGGTTTGGTTGGCAAAGATGTCCTTTTCGGTGGTGGAACCCTGGTTGTTGGCCAAGAGGGGGCGGTGAGTGGTGATGTGATTACTGTTGGCGGTAGCACACGGATTGCGGGGAGTGTTGCCGGCAATCTGCTCACCCGAGGCGACTTTTCTGGCGTTTCCGGATCGGTGGAAGGGTATGCAGATCTGCGTTCTGCAAAAATTGTCATTGCCTCTGGTGCCATCGTCGGCGAAAACCTGACGACCGAATCGGTCGATCCGCTGGTAGTAGATCCAAGTGCGACTGTGGGAGGTGAGACAACGAATACTGTCCGTCCGGTTCATCGGACTACCTTCCTCTCGCGTGTTCTTGGTGGTGCGTGGAAAAGTCTAACCTTGCTCTTGGTTGCCCTGCTCCTTCTTGGTGTTTTTGGCAAAAAGAGCAGTGCGGTCGTGCATGAGTTTCAAGGACCAGTCGGCAAAAATGCGCTGTGGGGCGTTCTGGGATTACTGTTGTCCTTACCCATGTTCATTGTCTTACTGGTGACGGTCATCGGCATCCCATT
>CALRHY010000035.1 GCA_943359495.1 Candidatus Uhrbacteria bacterium RIFOXYB12_FULL_58_10 | reverse complement strand
CTTGAAGGCGAACCAAAACGAAGACATTAACGTCACAAGACTCGTGATCGGTGACGTGATGACCGGCGGTGGCGCAACAGCAGCAACAGGTACTTTGAAGAACCTGAAGCTTGTTGATGCAACCACTGGAACACAGTACGGTGGAACGGTTGCCTCGCTCGATTCTTCGACCACAGGCTCCACGAACTCCGGTGCTGCAATCTTCGAAAACATTGCAAACTTGGTAGTTCCGAAGAACAACTCCGTTTCGTTCAAAGTGGTCGCAGATCTCACAAGCTACACCAGTGGTGGTGTCTCGAGCTCTTCGCACCGCTTGATGATCCAACCGCTCTACAACCACGCGGCAGGAAACGTTGGTGATGCAGGCACCGCCGCTGTCGGACCATACTTGTCCATTGCTGCGACTGGAAAAGATTCCGGCTTCAGCATCAGTTCCACCTGGCTTGACTTCAACGGCAGCTCAACAAGCAACGATACGGATACATTCGTCTATGCGAACTACATGGATATGTTCCGCACGAAGTTGACTGTTGCCAAGTCGTCCAGCGCGCCATCCGGGCTCACTGCTGGTTCGTCTGAACAAACCGTTGCCATGTTCGTTGTTACGAATAGCGCAAACGTGGATAATCAGACAGCAACCATTAAGCGCATGAATGCGGATATTGGTTCGACCATCTCGAACACCACTTCACGCGCAATCAAGTTCTACAAGGATGATCGTTCGAGCTCGGGTAACGTTATCGGCTCGACCACCACTTGTACTGCAGGTGCTGCGCTCTGTAACTTTGCTGATACAGGGTTCACCGAAGCAGCCTTCACAGATGTTGACGTCTCGGCCGGTGCATCTCGTACCATTTTGGTCACGATCGACACCTCCGATGCAGCGACATCGAAGAACTTGACGGTCGGTCTCGATGCTGGTCAAAGCACGCCGCACTTCGAATGGACGGATGGTGTCACCTCCTCCATCACGATGCTCGACAGCTTGCCGCTCTCGGGTAACACCCTTACCTACTAATCCTGGGTGACGGGTTGATCCGCCGGCATGTTCTGTAAAAAGAATCTGTCGTGATCAGCAAACGCCCCCTCCGACTTCGGTCGGAGGGGGTTTTGCGTTCTTGGTAATAGTTGTCATTGCGAGGAGTCTGTTGGGGACGAACCCAAAGGGTACCCTTTGGGTCGCGGCAATCCACGATTCGACCGACATCGTTTCCGACTGGATTGCCGCGTCGCTCGGCGCTCCTCGCAATGACAAGGAAAAGAATTGTTCCCTGAGCTTGTGGTTCGATCGTACTCACCACCATGAGCGTAGTTGAATGGTCGAAGGGCTACCTTTTTGCTCTTTCCTGTTGTCGTCACCGACTGATAATGCTACTTTAGAATGGCTTTGTGGGTTTTTGGTATTGCTTATGAAATTTGATCGTCTCGGAAGAGTAGTATTGTGTATCCTGGTCACCTCTCCAAATTGGGTGCCTGTATGGAGCATGTTTCCTGCAGGGTGGGGGAAAGTGCCGTTGTTTCTGTTCGGCATGATGGCGCTACTTGCTGTCTTTCTTCTTTCTGTGCGACACGAAGGAGTGTCGAAAGGCATACCCTCGTCTGTTGCTCCAAAAAAATGGATGACTGTCGGACTGCTCTTTTTTCTTTTTGCGTATTTTCTCGCCGGAGCATTCGGCGTCTATTGGCAAAAAAGTTTGTGGGGAGAACAGGCGCGGCAAAACGGCTTTTTGTTGTTGACGCATCTTGTTCTTTTTGCGCTGCTTCTCGGATATTTTTTCCGCACTCGGGTACAGTGGCGGCAATTTGATCGGTTTTTGGTGTGGTCCGCGGTATTACCGGCCGCGACGGTATTGCTCGAAGCCCTGGTGCCGGCGGTGCGGGATGCGTTTGGTGAGCATGATCGGTACGCGGCGTGGTTTGGAAATTTCTTGTTTTTGGGGAGCTATCTCTCGTTGGCGACCTTTGCTGGACTGCGGTTGTTTTTTTCGACACGCCGCACAGAGCGTTGGTTGACCGCCGCTGCTGTCGCGCTGAGCGCGATCGGTGTTTTTTTAACAGGATCACGCGGTCCAGCACTGGGCTTGATTGGCGGAGCTGTCATGACAGCCTTCGTGTGGGCCTGTTTTCAAAAACGGCGTGTGGCCATAGCAATGGTCGCGACGGTTGGCGCGCTCGGGATGCTTCTTTTCGCACTTATCAATACTGGGAATAGTGATGTCCTTCCCGTGTCCCTGCGCCGCGTCTTGGACGTACAGGCATACGCACGTCAAAATGTTCCGCGTCTATTGCAATGGAATATCGCCTGGAAAGGGTTTTTGGCACGGCCGCTCACGGGCTGGGGGCCGGAGAATTATCAAACCATTTTTGATCGGTACTACGAGCCCGAGTTGTTGCGGTACTCCTTTTATGAAACCGTCTCAGACAAACCACACAATCTGTGGCTCGAGACGTTAGGTACGGGCGGCATACTCCTCGGCGCGGCACTGCTTTCGTTGCTCGCCACGTGCGTGTGGAGCATTTTGTTTTTGATCCGCCATCACCGTATTTCTGTACTTGAGGGCGCCACCTTGATGGGTGCATTGGCGGCCTATGCCGTACAAAGCACTTTTTTGTTCGATACGCTTCCGGTATCGCTGCTTTTGTTTGCGATCTACGGGTATGTGCGAAGTAGCCCGTCTGCCGAGGGCGGGAGTGCCGAGTTGGCTCCGGCGACGTCAACAGGCAAGCGGTTTTCTTTTCCTGCAGTTCCCCAGACGACTCGTTTCGCTGTCGCGTTGTGCGGTGTGTTGGTGCTTGCTGGGGCGGATGTGTATGCGGGCGGGTTTGGTTTGATTGCAAGCAATGCAACGTTGGTTGCAACAGACCCTGCAGCACTTTCCGCGAATGCGGTGCCAGAAGTTGCCTTTGGGAGAGCGATTTGGTTCCCCAACCCCTACCAGGAAGAGATGCGAAAATACGTTGCAACAAGCATCGTCAATCGGGAGGCAAGCGGTCTGCTTTCTCCGCTGTTTATTACTCAACACGTAGACACACTGCGTGCGGCGGCAGCACAAAGTGCCGCACGTGCGCCGAATGACTTTTTGGTGCAGTTTGTGTATGGACAGGTGCTGGTTTTGGCTGGGGAATCGGCGGGCTCGGCGGAACTATTCGAGCAGGCTCGAGTGGTATTTGAAAAAACAGGTCAGCTTTCTCCACGACGCCAGGCTGTTGTTGTGCAGGTTGCAAAAGCCTTGCTCCTTGGTGAGCGGCCAGGAGAAGCTGTTCAACAGTTGCGTGCGCTGGTTGCGATGGATGCGTCCATAGCGGACCCGCATTGGTATCTGGGTTTGGCATTATCTGCATCCGGCGATGATACTGGTGCTGCAGAGGAAATGCGCCAAGCCTTTACCTTGGGGCGCGTTCCAGCAACGGTCGAAGAAACACAATTTTTGATCGATCTTTTTGCAGAAGCGGAACAGTTTGAGGACATCGTGCTTCTATACAAACTGCTGATTGATCGTGAGCCGCAACGTGCAGTCTGGCATGCGCGACTTGCGGCAACCTACGCAACGCTCGGCAAGGCAGAATTGGCAGTGATAGAGGCGCAACGCGCAACAGCGCTTGATCCGGCCTTTGCAGCCGAGGCGGAATGGTTTACCGAACAGCTGCTGCAGCAATAACCAAGAGTGCTCATGCCTTTTTCTTCTCTCTCGCGACGTCTTTTTTCTTGGCTCCTCTACGCGACAGCGGTGCTTCCGTTGGTTGTTTTTAAAGGATTGGCGCATCCGTTTGAAACACCGCGTGCGGTAGTCTTCCGCGTACTGCTTGCCTGCATTGCACCGCTCGCGTGTTTGGTGTGGTTCAAAGAGCGTGGAAAAATGCCCCGTTTCCGTTTTCTTGGCTGGACGGTCGTTGCATTGCTCAGTGCGGCAGCGCTCTCGACTTTTTTTTCCGTTGATGTGGGAACGAGTTTCTGGGGATTTGCGGAACGACTGACTGGCTTCGTGACGATCGGTCTGTGTGTGTTGTTTGGTGCCGCGCTGCATCTCTTGTTCCGCGATCCGCGCGCACGCGTTCGTTTTTTGTGGGCATGGTTCGGGGCGTGGGGGATTGTTGCAGCTTGGGCGATCGTCGAATTTTTTGCCCCGGGATATTGGTCGCAATTTCATGGCGGTGAACAGCGCGTGGTCGCAACGATCGGGAATCCTATTTTTTTGGCCGGAGGACTGACGCTCGCAACCGCTTCGGCGGCGGTCGCTCTCCTGGCCGCCAAAACAATGCGATTCCGTATTCCGTTTGCCTGCGCCGCCCTGGTGCTCGGCAGCACCGCAATTTTTTTTACGCAAACCCGCGGCGCCTATCTCGGAATAATCCTCGGCATTATTGTGTTCGGCGTCTGCCTCGGGCTTTGGAGTGACGATCGTCGTATTCGTTTGGTTGGCTATGGTGTTCCTGTGATTGCCGGCATCGGCGTGTTGGCGTTGTTTCTGTTGCGCGAGACGCCCATCGTTCGCTATTTCTCCCCACTCAATCGGGCGGTATCGGTCTTTTCTTTTTCGGGGAATGACGCCTCGCAGGTGCAGCGTTTTCAACTGTGGAGCGTCGCCGTTTCTGCAACAGTGGAACGACCCTTGGCCGGTTGGGGATTGGAGAATTTTGATACAGCGCTTGACCGACTCTACGATCCCGCACTGACGCGGTTCGGCGTCGCCAACGCCGTTTCTGATCGCGCGCACAATGCCTACCTCGATGTCGCTGCTGCCGCCGGCATTCCGGGACTTCTTGCGTATTGCGCCTTTTTGTCGGCGCTCGCCGCACTGATTTTTCGCGCAAGAAAAAAAGGCACGCTCTCTCCCGCAGCAGCAGCCTTGGCGTGCGGCGGCCTTGCGGCGTATGCGGTTGGAAATCTCACCGCATTCGATACGCTGGTGACCTATCTCGGACTTGCGGTGGGTGCTGCGCTGCTCGCCTCGTTGGACTATGAGGCAATACCGAAAGAACGCGCACAACACGCGGCGTTTCCTTCGTGGGTCGTCGTTGTTCCCATTAGTGTTCTTTCGGTATCGTTGCTTTTTTTTGGAGTTATTCCTTTGGTACGAGGGTCTGCGTTGGTCCATGAAGCGATTTTTGCCGCAGATAGCCAACAGCTGCTTGTTCCCGCCCGCACATTGCTGACGTTTCGGAATCCCTATCGCGCGCATGAAGCACAGCGGATTGCGAATGAGATTTTTAAGGCGGTCGGAAACGACACATCGCGAGGGCAGGCTGCAGAGGAATTGTTACGTGCTGCGGAGGATCTGATGCGCGATGCGGTGGCGCGGCGACCGGAACATTTTTCTGTGCGGTTTACCTTGGCGAACATTCTGACCCTCCAGGCAACGCGTGGATTTCGGGATCCAGCAGATGCGGCTCGCGCACTCGAAGACGCGCGGCGCTTTGCACCGAATCGGCAGATTACCGATTTTCAATTGGGTAACCTGTTGCTTGTCGAGAAAAAGGCGGATGCTGCGGTGGTGGTGTTCCGTCGCGCGCTGGCGCTCGATTCCACTGTTGCGGAAGCGCGTTGGCATCTGGGTCGGGGCTTGGCGGCGGTAGGTGACAACGCGGGTGCTGCTGCGGAATTTCAGCGTGCACTCCAAGGGGGCTTTGGGGAAAATCGTCCGGGGCAGGAGTATACATTGGCCATAAACGCTTTGCTTACGACACAGGATCTTGGGTCTGTCTATCGAGTATATATCTTTTGGTCGGAAGCGCAGCCAGATAATCCGAATGTTTTTGCCTCATTGGCGGTTGCTGCTGCCGAAGTAGGAAAGTTCGATGATGCGATCGCAGCACTGCGGCGTGCGGTTGCGCTTGACCCGACGATTCGCGCAGAGGCGCCGGCATTTCTCGAAACATATCATCTCCCTGCAGACGTTTTGGACACGCAGGAGTAATCTATACTGTACGTTATATGATGCCATCCCAATCAACACCCATGGACAAAGAAAACGAGCGCACCGAAACGCGTCGCGAAAGGATTTTGCGAACGATTCTTCTGGGCGGATTGATCGCCGCACTCGCAATGCCGTTTGTGTACATCCCCTCAACAACGTTTCCTTTTGTTTTTGCTAAAGCAGTGTCTTTTTCCGTGCTCGTAGAGGTATTGTTTGTGTTGTTTGTGTTGTATGCGGCCTGGGTCCCCGCAGCACGCCCCCGACGGACGGTTCTTTTTTTGACCGTACTCGCATATATGGCGGTGTTGTGCGTGACTGCGTTTACTGGCGTCGATCCGCATCGGAGTTTTTGGGGCAATCATGAGCGCATGAGTGGGGTTTCGGCCATACTGCATTTCTTTCTGTATTTTGTCATGGCACGCTCAGTTGTTCGCGACCTGCGTCACTGGCGGTGGGTGTTTTCAGCATTTCTTGTTTCTTCCGTCGTGATGAGCGTCATCGCATTGATCGAGCATTTTTCAAAAAACGGCATTCTGGCATCCGCTCCGGGAGGCCGCGTATGGGCAACGCTCGGAAACTACATTTATCTTGGCGTGTTCATGCTGTTCGCCATGTTCATTGCCGCATATCTTTTCACGACCACTCGCGTCCTGTGGCAGCGTCTGCTCCTGGTCGGAGTCGGTGTGTTGAATGGATATATCCTAATTTTGACCGAGAGCCGCGCTTCGATTTTTGTCGTTTTTGCGACGATTGCCATCGTTGCGTTTTTAGCGATGCGGCAGTCGAAAAATGCCCGCGTTCGCCGCGCTGCGTGGGTGAGTGTTGCGGTGATTGCCGGGTTTGTTCTCGTGCTTTTTTTGGCAAAACGCACCGCCTTTGTTCAGGCAATCCCTGGCGTGCGTCGCATTGTGAACACACCGTTCAGTATCAGCGGTAACCGGACGCGTTTTCTTGCCTGGCAGATCGCTGCGGAAGCATGGAAGCAAAAACCGCTGCTTGGCTGGGGTTCGGAAAATTTTTACGCAGCATTCAATCTCCACTATCATCCGGAATCGCTGTTCTATTCGTATTACGAAACCTGGTTCGACCGCGCCCACAATGTCTTTTTTGACTCGTTGGTCATGACTGGCGCGATTGGAACGGTCTTATATCTCGGCATTTCTGCCGCGCTTGCCTATACGATCCTTCGAAAAATACGCCAAGGGAACCTGACGATGATCCAAGGGGCGCTATTCCTCCTGCTTTTTGCTGCCTACTTCCTTCAGAATTTAACTGCCTTTGATGCACTTTCCGGCTTTCTGCTGCTGTATCTTGTCTGTGCCTTTTTAGATGTGCACACAATCGAGCAGGATAGTGCGGAGCTGGCTGTGTTTCCCTTGGGTACAGCGAAGACTGTATTGGTAGTCGGAGCGACGGCGATCAGTATGTTGGTTTTTGTATCCATCAATGTTCGGATGTGGCAGGCAAATG
>CALRHY010000034.1 GCA_943359495.1 Candidatus Uhrbacteria bacterium RIFOXYB12_FULL_58_10 | reverse complement strand
TGATGCGTTGACGTTACCCGAAGAATCCACAAAGAACTTTCCAAGATTGAAGCCAGATGCTGCTGCAAGAGTGAGGGTTGTTCCATCAATGATTGTCCCTGTCCCGATGCGGACGGTGCCTGAGGAGTAAATGTCTTTCCAAGCACCGCCAAACTTCCCAAGATCATAGGTATTGTTTGCACTTGGGGTGAAGGAGCTGGCGACTGTGGATGTGGTGACACTAATCCACGCTGCTCCGTCGTAATATTGGAGAGCAGACGTATCTGTCCTGTAGGCAAGATAGCCAACACCCGATGATGGTGCACCAAGGCTCCCTGATGCTTGGGGAAGTTTGAGTCCCTCATTGGTTCCTGCAGTGGGTTGAATTGAGGAGAGATCAAGAAGCTGACCATCAGAGACACTTGCTCCTCCTTGGAGAGATGCGGCTCCTGAAACGGTAAGTGTTCCACCTGTGGAGATATTCAAACCAATCGTTGTCGAAGCAAAGGCTGCCTTCTTCATTCCCCCAAAGACTGTTCCAGTAACAACAAACAGAACAATCATCAAAAGATGTTGCCGAGAGAACCCGTGTGAATATGTCTTCACGCGTAGACCGAGAAAATCAAAAGATTTTCGTGCTACCAGCTTTTGAAGCATGAGGGTTCGTGGGGGTAGTATACTACAAAAAACAAAAGACTGGATGTGCAAAATCCAGTCTTTTGTTTTCTTTTTTCCTTTCGCCTACTTCGCTTGTTCTCGCTGGCTGCGATACTGAGAAATTGCCTTTGCAACAGTGCCATCCGGGCGAAGTTTCTCCAAAAAGAGAACCTGAGCACGATTGATCTCCATGCGGTCTTCGGGGCCATGCAATTCGTTGCCGAGCTTGACCAGCGAAGTGTCTGCCTGGGTCTGTAACTCATCCTGTGTCACCAATGGCCTGGCGGATTTGAGATAATAAATGTCGGTGATGGTCACTGCCTGTTCTGTTTCCCGGACCAGCGAACCAAAATAGACCTGTCCGTTTGCCAAAAAAACGGCGTAATCCCCCGCTCTCCCAAACGTCATCGGTGTCATGCGGAGCAAAAGCGACGAAAAAAATTGAGCCGCAGTCAAAACCACCAAAAGACCAAGTCCCCACAGAACGGTTTGCGTCGATTGTTTTTTTGAAAAAGAAATCATTGCAATTATCTTTGGTCTTTCCCAAGGATGACGAGAATGTCAGTCGTTGGCGCTTTTTCCCCAACTGGTAAGTCGCCGAGTGCGCCACCGGATAGTGGCAGGAACGCTTCGAGGGAGTTGTTGCGACTTTTTTCCGAGCCACGAACCACCACAGTAGTCTCGTAGGTCTTTTCTGCATTTTTTGTTGCCAAGGCTGAATAGCCACTTTCTTTCAGGCGATCAACCAACCACTTCGTTGCCCCAGGCTTTCCACTACCATTGCGAATCTCTACGCTGAATCCCTGCGTTGATGCAGCGGCATCCGAAGATGTCTCACCCGACCCGGTTGCACTACGAGTATCCGGTGCAACAATTGCAGCCAAAACGAGATCACGTTTTGGCGAATAAAGCACGGCACGGTCAGACCAGACAATTAACTTATCACCCGCTTGGACATCTTTATAGAAAAGCGGATTTTGTTGGCGCAAGGTTTCTGCCTGCTCGACTGTCGCAACCGTCGGATCTTCTGCGGTATTGATGACAATGTGTGCACGCACGTCTTCGAGCAAGCGATTAATGTCGCGCACTTTTGAGACGGTGATCGGTATGCTGTGCCGAAGCAGACGGGGACCAAAAAAAATACCGAGTACCATTCCTGCAATAATCGCACCAACAGACACGAGCAAAACGACAGGCATGGCCACGCGCAAGGAAAAGATATTTCGTGAGCCGCGAAACCGCTGAGCGAGGAAAGAAACAGGGGAACGCACCATAGCAAGGCAAATAATCTTTGATGATAACACCGATAGTGTAGCGAAAAGAGCCCACCAATACAACAGTCTATATTTTTACATCCGGAGTATTGTTCGTTGGACTCGTGGAGACGGAGGTTTCTGTTTGAGCAGGAGCGATTTGTGTTGATGAGGCTAATGGAACTGGTGGAACAGAGCCAGGCTGTCCCGTCGTTTCCATTGCCACGTTTTGGGCAACCACTGCGCGGTCTGGGCCAGTCGTCAGATCCAGCAGTTCAGATTTTGCTTGCTTGTATCCTTGTTTTGCCACTGTCAGATAATACCTATTTCTGCCGACCAGAAATGCATATCTTCCGGACTGGTCGGTCACCTGGGTTTCGAGCAAGCGATTATATGTCGGCTCAAAAATGCGGACCACTGAGGCAGCCAGCGGCCTGTGGTGCAGCAGATCTGAGATGATCCCCCACGTCTTCGGGATGAAGCCGCGGGCCAACCGTCGGAACAAGAAGAAAAGCCCGACATGAACCGCGAGTGCAATCGTGTTCACTACCGTCGGCGACACAAACCAAACGACCGCAGCAAGGACTATACCTAATCCGGAAAATGCTGTGTGGATTTTTTGCTTCAACGCATCGCGAAGCACCTCGTGATCCGGCTTTTCTTGCACATGCGGATCAATCGGAATATTTGGCGCGATCATGGCAGCGCTCGTCACCGCGAACGGCGTGCCATGATATACGTTGTTGTATTGCACATCCTCAAGTTTTCCTTCCATGTATGCAGAAGGGAAAGCGAACTGTGGCTTCGTCACTTCGAGGCGGTATTTGCCAGACGGGACAAAAAATAGGAAGCGACCATTGCGATCAGTCACTGTAGTGCGGATCAGCCGATTTTGCATCACGTCGTAGAGACGGACAATGGCCAAATCCACCGGCAATTTGGTCATGGAATTGTAGACTGTCCCCCACCCATTGCGGCGCCGACGGAAGAGCAAAAGCGGTTGCAGAAAGAGAAATCGGAGATAGGTCAAAAATCCCAATTCCGGCAATGCCACTGCGGCATTTGCTGAAACGATCACGAGCGCGGTCGGTGCGGCAACCGTTTGGTTCACTTGCTGCACCACCGGATTTTCAATCACTGCGGCAATCGGAGTAAGAATTGGTGCGAGCGCGGGAATTGCCGCTTGGAGCGAAGAGAGAACAGACCGTTTGTCCCCCGCCTCATCGGAGCCTTCACGGCTGCGACAACCGGCGTCCGCAGGAAAATCCACCCAACCATCACCATCATTGTCTTTTCCATCCGTACATTGGGGAATTGCAAGAACCACCGACGGTGTCCCTGTCGCGACAGACTGCAATATTTGTGGCACTGCACCAACAAGAGGAACGTGAAACGGCAGAAGAGTCGCTGCAGAAACATTCCCCAACAGATCAACTGCCTGCACCGCGAGCGTATGATCACCCATCGCAAGCGTCGCGTTGAGCGTGGTTTGCCACGTTCCCGGACCAGTCGAAAGTCCCTTGAACGCAGTGCCACCATCAAACGTAAAAAGAATATCTTCTTGTTCTAGTGCCGTACCGCTGACGAAAAAAGCAGTGTCGTAAATTTTTCCGGAGACAAGTTGTGTAGAAAGGAGTTTTGCGCTGATGATCGTCGGCGCAGGCAGCGGTGTCACATCGATCACAAATTGCACCGGCACCGATTGCACTCCGTTCGCAACTGCAACCACCAAATGTCCGCCGCCAGGCAACGCTTGTGGCAAAGGTAAACTCCAAATCCCCGTACTTGCAGAAAGAACGCTCCCGACCGACTGCGCATCCACCAATACGTCCACTTGCGTATCAGGCGTTGCTGTCCCAGAAATAGTTGGTTGCGTCACCGCGATCACCGTCCCATCTCCTGGCGTAACGATGACCGGCGCACTTGTGGACGTGCCGCCACCCCCGCCAGAACCGTTACTATTTTGAGAACCCACACCACCATTGACCGAAGGAGTGTTGAGAAGAGCACTCGTATTACTATTTCCCACGCCGCTATTACTATTCGGTGTGCTGTTGCTATTGAGTACACTATTTGCATTGCTGTTCGTGTTGCTGTTCACGTTCGCATTCACGTTCGCATTGCTGTTCACGTTCGCATTGCTGTTCACGTTTGCATTCGCATTACTACTATTACTGTTTCCACTTCCGATTCCTCCATTACCACCACCGCCGGCGCCGCCGCAATCAACCGAAGACGGCGTTACCACAATTGTTTTGATGACAGAAAACGGCCCCATAACCAAGTGGTTTCCTTGAGCATCAGTCGTACACTCTGCCAATCCTCCAGAATTGGGCAAATGCCTGTTTCCTGGGTCAAGTAGTGTAAAAACATCACTGACCGCAAGGGTTACACTGATCGTGCTTGTATCGACAACAACCGTATCTGCCGCCGAACCGCCAGATACGGTTAACGTAATGCTGTTCGTCGAAGAAAAAATGTAGGAATCCTGGGGATACGAAATATTTCCAGCAAACGCAGCGGTTGCTGGAAAAAAATTCGCGAGGAAGATGACAAGAAAGATGGCGAAAAGACGGGATCGCACAACGGTCGCGCTATGCAGCCGCAGATGCGCCTTGCGGCCGAACGAATTATTTCTGCGTCGGCTGTTGATGATATTCGTTGATCGTTTTAATCACCTGCGAATCCGCTTTCAAATTCTCCCAAAACAACAATTGGTCTTTGAAAAGAAAAATACGATCTTGCGGTGCATGAATTTCGGTCTGGCCTAATTTGATCAAAGAAAATTGTGGGTTTGTCGTCTCTGGAGTCCCAGTTGCTGCTGTGGGTGCTTTTTGCAAGGACTCGTTTGCCTGGAGATAGAAGACGTCATCCAAGACAGGGGTGCGTGTTTGAATGCCATGGAGTTTCCCAAAATACACCTGACCATTTGAGAGGAAAACTGCCTGGTATGATTTCGCGTCCGGTCGCGGTCCGGAAAAATAAACCCATGTGTGCACGACGATCACGGTAACGACGACGCCACCAAGTACACCAAGAAACGGACGAAGCCAAAGCCGTTGCGGTTGTTGCCTGCTTGGAAACATAGAAAAAAGGGAAAGTGATTGAAGATATGATACACCAAAAACACCGTTCTCTCCTAGCAAACCGTCCACACAATAAAAAACGGAGCGTGATGGCGAACCCACACACGCTCCTTTGCAACCGTTCAAGTCGCACTACTCGTAGCTATGATGAGAACGGCCAGCGTTCTTCGCGGCGCGCCGACGCTCCGCAGACTCCGCTCGAATCGCTGCGATGCGGATCGGATCCGTAATGAGGACACCGTCGAGACTCGTATCCTCCAAGAGCTGACGCAAGGGCAGTTGTCGAAGCAACTTCTTTTTCGGGCGCAGCGGATACCCGGAGAAACGAACCTTCCCCGACTCATCCGTACTCCACGTGAAGCTTGGGTACTTCATCTGAACCGCCCGATACAGCTCTTCACCCTTCAAATGAGGTGTATTCATGTCACTTCGTGCTCCTCTTTGTTTGCAACGTCTTCCCACCAACGGCAACAAACGAAAACCGCCTCCCGTTAAGAGGCGGCTGTGTTTGCATAAGGAACTTTTTTCCTACGCAGACAACCGCCGCCCCTTGAGGAGGACGATGGTAAAGCAGACCTTGGAAATCAACTGGCTGCATTGCATAGGTAAAATAAGCCTACTCAGAAGCAAGAAAGGCGTCAAGTGCATCTGTGGAAAAACAAAACACCCTCCGACGGATGTCGGAAGGTGTTTATGTTTCTTTTAGAGAATTGCGTCCTTTGCTGCCTTGGCAACGCGGAACTTCACCACCGTCTTGGCAGCAATTTCGATTGCTGCGCCAGTGGCTGGGTTACGGCCCATGCGCTTCGGGCGGTGCTTCTTCACCAATTTGCCGAGGCCTGGAAGAGTGACTTCACCTTCTTTCTTGACGGTTTCATAGGCGAGCGTCACTGCTACGTCCCACGCGTTTGCCGCGTCTTTTTTCGCCAATCCGGACTTTTCGGCCATCGTCGCGATGAACTGAGATTTCGTCATAGTCTAGTCCCGTTAAGAAATAATGGGTGAGTAGATGCCGAAAGTATACACAATCTCAAGGAAAATAGGCATTCTTCTATCCACAGGGTAGAAAAAGTCAAGACTCTGATAAAAGAATGAGGTCTTCTGGGGAAGACCTCTTCGTTGTTCGCAGGCCGCACCGCCGGGATCTACACCTTTGATCATCTCGAGGATGAGGTGGCAGTTGTTGCGCCACATGAAGGGCTCCGGCATCACGCCGCTGGCACTCCTCGTGAACGGCGGGTTCGGATGCCGAACCGTCGGGCAGCTGCCGAGCCAGCACTTGGGTCCCTGCTTCGGATCGCGATCACCGAGCGCGGTCCACATCGCGAAGACGTGCGGCCCGCCGCCCATCCGCGCGATCGGCTGCATGCCGAAGCGGAGCGATTCGCCCTGGGGTTGCGCTGACCCAAAAAGCTCCTCGTAGCGGGCGCAGACGTCAAGCACGACGTCGGGAGTACACCGGCGCAAGTCGTAGACGGCCAGGCAATCCTTATCGAGCACGTCGGAGGGATCTGCCTCCGGGCCGAACCCGATGTCGTCGAGGCTCACGCAGGCGAGCTTGACCCGGCGAGGACTATTGGTGAAGCTGGCCGCAGGCGCACCGACGATCATCTCGAGCGCGTCGTCCGTGATGCCGACACCTCGATCGTTCAGCCCCTCCATGAGCCCCTGTTTGCCCAATCCACTGGAGGTGAACACCGCCCACGGCTTCTTCGTCGTCGACGTTATGATTCTCATCTCTGTTCCACCCTTCCGATATGCGAAACGAGCGATGTGCCCGTCAGCAACAACATTTCTGCATTTTTTAAGAACTTTGTCAACCCCAAGACACATCCTTAAAACCAACCTCTGTCCTTTTTCTGTGATAGTATCGACGTATTCTATGCCCTCCCCTCACCCACACATTGCAATCATTGGCGGCGGCGCAGCTGGGCTTATGGCCGCGGCAGCGATACAAGAAAGCAATCCCCAGGCGCAAGTAACGCTTATCGAACGAAACGCCTCCCTTGGAAAAAAGGTGGTTATTTCTGGAGGTGGCCGCTGCAATGTCACGACAGGGATCCTTGATGTCCGTGATGTTCTGACCAGGTATCCGCGCGGTGGAAAATTTCTTTCCTCAGCCATGCATCGTTTTCCTCCAGAAATGGTCATGGGTTGGTTTACCGAACATGGTGTTGCTTTAAAAACCGAAGACGATTTGCGTGTCTTCCCTGTTTCTGACAATGGCAACGACATCGTGGTGGTTTTCGAAAATCTTTTTCGCATGGCAACCTCAAACGTCCGGACGTTGCTCGGAAAGCATGTCACGGGAATCACCAAAACAACAGAAGGATTTTCCATCGCAATAAAAAACGAAGATCCCCTGCTTGTTGATCGCGTCATCCTCACTACTGGCGGCCAAGCGTATCGACAGACAGGTTCCACAGGCGACGGCTAC
>CALRHY010000033.1 GCA_943359495.1 Candidatus Uhrbacteria bacterium RIFOXYB12_FULL_58_10 | reverse complement strand
AGCCGCAGCAGTGGCCTTCGGTTTTGCTAATGCTTTAAAAGGATTGAATGCCATAAGTGAGAGTTCGCAGATCTCGGGTCTCGTATCGCGGAACGCAGACGATCCGAGTTACACGATCCGTGTTCCGCGTCATTCAACGCGGATGCGGGAAAGATCATTCAACTTTTCCGACTCGTAGATATCTGGATTGAATGATTGATAATAGAGTTCGATTAAGGACTGCGTGTCGAGCATGGTCGCACCAAGTCCCATCGAAGCAATATTCGACATGACAGCATCGACACGGCTCATCAACGACTGCTTGCGGGCAATGAATCGATCTTCTTTGAGCCGGATAGCAGAACCTGGGGTCAAAATTTCTTGGACGCGAGAAAAAAACCCTTTCTGCTTATTCGTCAGCGGGTCGTAGGGCACGACAATGTAAAATCGCTTGCTCATGATCTGTCCCAAGTTGATCAATTCAGAGATGAACTGACGGTAGTCGGCGATCTGGGCCCGCAATAATTCATTGGTCTGCTGGCGTTGTGATTCAGCAAGGCGCAGCAAGTATTCTTCAATGTTCAAGCGGCGAGACTGGATGACGATTTGGATAGGAAAATCTAGCGAGTTTAAAAATCCTACGTACGCCGAGATAATTGCCTCCTGTTCTTCATCGGACTTCAGGGCAAAATTGATCGACGAAACTGCAAGCACGCCACGGACAGTTCCATCCTTCAGCACAACGACGTCATCGCGGATTTCTGCAATATCCAAAAAACGCTGCATTGCGGGTCCTGGTTTCCCACCTGCGAGTTTCGGACTGTGCATGGTTTCCATCAATTCTTTTTTTGCCATTGCTGTGAGAGAAAGTGCGGAGCGTAAGGGAGTATGGGAGTAGGTTTAGAGATGCGCTTCCCAGTCTTCCGGACGATAGACACCGCCCGTGTTTACGATCAAGCTAATTTCCGAAAGTCGTGAGGTAGTCAGCGCTTCTTTTCTGATGCGTTGGACTGGAGGTGGTGGCGGTTTTTCATCAAGACATTCTCGCAACTCTTGGTCGATCAGCGTTTTGTCCCAAATCTTGAGCTTCGGCCGCCGCGAATATTGCAGCAAGTTCAGCATGTAGTAATGGAACGGTTGCCCATTGATGCGCACGAAGGCCAACGTCACACTGAAAGCAAAGATCGGGATGCCAGCCGCGAGGAACAGGGTAAAATCCGCCAGCTTGAAGAGCAGAAAATCGATACCGCCCATGATCAGCAGGATCACAAACTGTCGAACCGTCAGCGGTCCGAGAATTTTATCCTCGACGTCGATGAATTGCGGGACAGTAAATTGGCTCACAGGTCAAACAGCGCTCCGGTAACGTCCGCAGCCGACAGAACGTCGTCGGCTACTAGAACCGAAGCATCTGGTTCAACGCCAGTATAGCATTGAACTCGCTTGCTGTGAGCACCGGCAATGTATCTGCCGTACGATCGGCAATCACTTTGGCGATCGGCAACCCTTTCATGAGCGCAGTGCGGGTGATTGTGTAATACAGGGTAAAGACTTCGCTTTCTTTGAGGCTGGCAATGCCAGCAAAACGTTTAGCAAACGATTCGGATTCCAACAGTTTCAGTTTATCCACTATTTTCTTGATTGCTTCCACAGGATCTGTGGAAAGTTTGCGGAAATCCGCCAAGGTCATGCGGCGCAATTCTTCGACCGGCCCAACCAGCATCGATGGCGCGCGAATATCGGTCATGGATGGTGATTGTTGACCAGGAAGTGTTGGGTGCGTGGGACGAGCACGATCCCCCTCCGTCAGACCATGCGTTTGAGTTGCGTCGCCATTGGCCTGCTGCCCCGAGGTTGTAGATTTTCCAGTCACATCGGCATACAGCGTATCCAATTCCTTCTGATCGGCTACGGAGCGCTGTTCGATACGTGCTTCGTCCGCCGCGCGTTCTTTCGCCAAGGCTGCAACAACATCTTTTTTCTGTTGCGCATACAATTCGCCGTGGATGCGCTCCATACGCGGCTCTACACTCTGGTGCACCTTCTCCGCTTCAGCAGGCAACAGACCAATGCCGCCGGATTGTGCAGGTCGGAGCAGCGTCTCCTCTGTCTCTGGCCAATCGCGGATATCGCGAAGGCGTGCAGTCACCGCTCCACGAAGACGATCTTCTAGATAGCGGTCAGGAAAACGCAAGGCGAGCTCGCCCACCACTTCGTTCGCAAGCATAATAATTGCCTCTTCGCGCGATTTCGGCAACGCACTTCGTTCTGGCACGGGAGCCCGTTCCCTTGGCATGGACGAGGCGGGTACGGGCTGGGCTGGTTTCTTTGGAGGAAGCACGGGCGGTGGAACCGTCAGAGGTGGTGGTACCAACTTTTTCTGCGGCGCAAGTTCACTCATCTTTTGTTGCGGTGCTGGCGCGGGAGGCATTGCTGGCTTCTTTGGTTGTTCAGCAAAGGTTGCCGGGATTTCCAACGTCTCCTTCCCCGCTTCGAGCAGGGCAGCCGCTTTTTGCAGCAACGTTTCTCCCGACGGCGTTTTTTGGCGCGGTGCGGAGGCAGGAATGGCGGCGGGCAGAACCGCAGGCACAGGCGTGACGACTGGCGCTTGCCGCGGACGTGCTTGTTCTACTTCTCGAATTGCATCCATCACCGCATCCGCTTCAACCGGCGACATGCCGAGCCCACCTTTTTCTTTGGTACGTACACAGCCTTCGCGGACTTCCCCAAATGGAGCGCCGTTACGAAAATGTGCGGCCACAATATCCACGAACCGCAAACGTAAATCATCACGCATTTCCCGCCAATCGCTTTTACTCAAGACCAAAGCGGCCAACTCAGCAGGATCGCCGAGCGGAGACGACGAAGCCTGGAGCGGGACCACCTGGATTCCACTCCCCGCTTTCATCACTGGAATGGCCGAAAAATCATCGTCGTCTGTGAAGGGCATAGGTACACAGGTTGCGGACTTATCCGACAGACCCCTCCCAACCTCCCCTCCACAAGGGGAGGAGCCGATGTCGCGAGCCGGTCCCCCTCCTCTCGGAGGAGGGGTTAGGGGTGGTCTGTCGGTCACTTGTCGCAGGAAATCAATTTTGTCAAAAACACTTGACAAACTAGCCTTTTCCTGCTATAGTACTATCGTTAAAACATCAGAAATCAGCCGATGTTTGCAGGGAAATAGTCGTTTTCCCATCAAACATTCGCGGGTTTCTGAAGAATACCTCTTCGTCGTCACTCCGGACGGCATCGAGGATTCTCACGAATCCGCATGGTCTTTAGGAGGCCGCATGAATTTCCTAGAATGGTTCGTCGAGAAGGCCCTGGCGTGGGTGGTCACGCTCGTGATCATCATCATCGTTTGGGGCATCGGCTCGGCCATGTGGTCGAGCTGGTCAGAGCACATTTCATCAAGTCGCAGCCACAACCGCGAAATGGTCGATGGTGCAATGAAGAGCGCCGGTGTGACCAAGTGGGAATGACCGCGAGAGGTGGCTCCACTCGGAGCCCACCGACCGCTAGCAGCACACGTGTGCAGCTGGCGGTTTTCTTTTTTTATGGAGCGCGTGTCCCCTGCACTTTTAGAGGAAGTGGTTGGGCAAATTGAAACGCATCAGCCTCCTCAGAAAAATAGGCAGGCGGTTCTGTAAACACTTTTGTACCACTTCGTGCCAGCATATTCATCCACTGGATCATATGTCGCGCGCCGTCTGAACCAGACATGCCTAGCTGTTCCACAAGCAACAGTTGCGAAAATGCAGCGAGGTGCTGCGCCGAAGTCGGGTAGACTTTTAAATCATCAACCTTCCCCCGCGCACCAGCAACCTCGTAGCGCTTTCGGAGCAATTCGGCAAACCGCACATCCTCACGCAACAGTTGAACAAAATTACCACTCTTGATCAGCAAGCGAATACAGGCGATCGGCTCAACGAATGAACCAGGCGAGGCTTTTGTCGATACTGCAAAAAGTGCGTCGCGCATTTTTATCACATCACTACCGACCGTTTTTTCAAATACCTGTTCTGCAGCATGGATCCGTGTTCGCTCTTCTTCTGAACCCATCAAGCGTGCACGCAGTTGCTCAGGCGTTACCAGAGTGAGGATTTTTCGAATTTTTTTGAGCAATGCTTCTTTTTCTGGAGCCAACGTTTTTTCCTCTCCCTCTTCAACATCAATCAGTGTGTCGCCGAGAATCGCAATTCGATCTTCTTCGAATCCTTCGGCAGTCTCTGATGAAAGAAGCAAGCGATCGACTAACGCAAATAACCGACGCAAGACAGTCTGTTCTTCGGCAGGCAGTCGAGAAAAGGTCTTATTGGAAAAAAGAAATTGTGTCCGCGCAAGCTTGTCCGTTTGATCCGTCCCCGCCTCTGCAAGATAGCGTTTTACCCACGCAGAAATGGTTCCCCTCGTATCCTGTTCCCCATCGAGAAGGGACGATTTCGTAGCTTGTGACGGACTTTGTTGCAAGACAGCCAACAGTTTCGCTTTTGTTTCATTGCGGAATTCCAAAGGGATCTGAGCGAGCCAAGCACGGACGCGCTCCCACATGTCGATCGATGGCATGGTGACGGCTGCGCCCAAACATTTCTCAAAGACCGTTATTCCTTCTTTTTTATTGAAGAAAGAGAATGCTAACCACAAAGCACGCGTGTACAAATCATCGTATACTGCCGCAGCCTCTGGATATTGCGATCCGAATGTCGGATCCTTTTTCAAAAAATCCTCGTAGTAGCGAACGAAAAAATTCGCATCTTTCCCATCATCCGCTTGTTCGTCATGGGCGATCGCGCTGCGCCATTCTTCAATCACCCGCAGATCGTGCATGGGCAACACGCCTTGTTCCTCATCTTTTTTTATCGATGTTGTTGCCATAAAGAAACACTAGGCTTTCTTGGCACGTCCCTTCGCGATTTCTTGTGCAGATGTAATGTTCTTGACCGTCGCCTTTACAATTGCGTCCACTGTTGATTGGTCTATCACGCTTTCTTTCACCATGACATTCAATTGTGGAACATTATTTTTCAACGCCTGCAACATGGCTGGATTCACATCATTGTCATCAAGTTTCTTCTTGAAATATTCTTGCGTTGAGGCAAGTTTATACATCAATGCTTCTGTCAGATGATCCTTACCATCTTTGTCTCTCACGACACCGGCCGGCGTATTGTCCTTCCTCCAAAATTCGCCCTGCCCCATTGTATCAATCTTCCGCGCCTGGCTAATTGCCGCTTTTTCTTTTGAAGTCCATCGCTGTGCGCCAGAGCTCAAATCTGTTGCGACGAGGCCGCGGAAAATATGCTGTCCTTTAGCCGATGCGGTGGCAAAAACACCGGAAACCATACGAAGTACTTCCTGTTGATTCATATTCATCTGTTTTCCGATGCTCTGCGCGAAATCCTGCACACCAGCAGTGTCCGTGCCAAACTTTTGCCCTCCCAACACTCCGTCCTTCATGACATCTGGCAACCCTCCCTCTTGAGCAATTTTATCCAAAACCAAATCAACTCCATGCTTATCTTTACGTTCAAAAGCATCTTGCAAGGCATTTTGGAGATCAACAGGATTTGGATTCTTTCCCAAGGTATCCAATGCCTCGGATCTGCCCTTTGCAGCAGCAGCATTCAGGAAACGACTTTCTGGATTACTTGCAAAATCACGTCTTGCCTGTTGTGCTCGTTTGTCCGCCGCTTCAGACTCTTCTCTCAATTGTTGTTCTGGGCGGAAAAGCTGTTGTCGCTGCTGCTCTAATCCATACCAGCCCTTATCGCTGAATTTGTCCGTATTGCGGATTCTTTCTTCTTCGTCGCTCAAATCTTTCTCAAGAGTATTTACTTTACTCATGATACCTTTTCTAGCGCCTTGACTCGCTGCATTGGCGTTCCAGTCAACAATTTCTCCGTTCGCCACTCCTGTCATCTTTGTCAGTTCTCGCATCTCTGGAGTCATAGAGGCACCTGCAGGTAACGCAAGATCCAACTCCAGCAAACGCTCACGCATCGCCTGACGGTTCTCATCACTCATGCTGATTTTATCAGCACCGGACACATTCCTGTTTTGCGCGATACGCTCTCTTAGTGCCTGTGTGGGTGCGAACAATGCCTGCTGTGCGACAGTGACTGCATTTAGACGTTGAGTATACCCCTCTGCTGAGGCTTTCTTATCTGTCGCTTCTTGCTGAGCCATTTGCACAGGTTTCGTCCTCCGTGCCAGACGGACACCTATCCCTTTATCACGTGCCTGTGTTTCAGCCATTGTCTCTCTTTGTTTTTTCATTTCTGCTCTGCGTTTCGAATACGGCAGGTAGATACCGGTTGCGCCATGAAATCCGCGTTCTGCTTTACGAGCAAGCGAGCCAGAGGTTTCAGCAATCTGGCGCCCTGCTGCACCAGCGGTTCGTTGATAGGCAAACCTTCCGAGCGCTCGCGGTGCCGTCTTGGAAATAAAATCTGCGCCGCTCGCAAGCATGCTGCCACCAGCTGCGCCCATTTGCGCGGTGATATACATCCCACCCAAAAGCATAGCCACACCAATGATGTAGCCGACGAGCGACTCACGACTTCCTGCGCTACTCACAAAATACTGTTGCGCATTCCCCACTTCTGATACTTCATTCGCATTTTCAAAATTATTGGTCAAACCATCCCCAGCACTCACCGAAAACGCCAGCCAGAGGAAGAACGCGAGCACGGGACCGGACACCAAATATGTCCCCAGTTTGTCCCACCATTGTGAATATACTTGCTGTGCCTTTCCTTTTTGCACCGTTGAAAGAAAGAAGACGAGTGGCGAGAGAATAGTCAGGATCCACAACATGACGATACGGAATGCCAGCATCATGCACATCACTACAATAATCATCAAAGAAATGATGATCATGAGAAGTCCAAGGAACTGAGCGCCGATAAAATCCCATATATCCAATTTCTGCGTCGGGAGACCTTCGCTAATATCGACAGTATTTTCGAGACGCAGCAGATGAATCATGTTTCCACCGGCTGCAGCAGAAAAACCGTTGACGAAGGTGAGCATCACCACCTGGGAGAAATCAATGAAGAGCCCGACGATGACTTTGGAGAAATTGATGAGCACGGCCATGATCAGAAGGCGCGGCAGGAGGCGTCGATACGAGAATTCTTCAATGCCCAAAATGGTGCCGATAGAGATCACCAGCATCATCAACACGAAAAACATATTCGTCAGGTCGCGTATGATGATCCAACCCTGCTGAACCGCAGGTGCGGTCACGAATCCGTTGTACCCAGCGATTGGCACAAGAAAGGTATCCATGACAAACAACAACAACTTCCCTAGAATTTTAGTAAAAAAGAGAAACAGGTTTCCAACCAACAACCCAATCTCTTGCCCGTAACTATTGGGAGCGATGTCTTGCGCCCGGACAATGGTTGGCACCAAAAAAAAGATTCCCACGAGCAGCAGCGTGGAAAAAAAGAACGCGCCAACTTGCCGACGACGGTCGGAGAACGTAGCGAGCAGAGCACGGAACGTGGTGCGCATAGAGAATGAA